>NZ_CAURTV010000001.1:0-170893 GCF_963527515.1 uncultured Cellulomonas sp.
ACCCGCCGGCACCGCTCGAGCTGCCGCCGCTACCCCCTCGGTACCCGCCGGCGCTGCCACCCCGGCTGGCGCCGGAGCCGCTGCTGCCCCGCGGCGCACCGCTCCTGCCGCCGGACTGGCCGGCGCCCCCTGACCGTCGTTCCTGCGGGCTCATCTGATGTCTCCGATCGCCTGGTCGACACCCTCGAAGGAGTCGATGTCCGGCAGGTAGGGCGCGAGCGGGGGCATCTCGTCCAGGCTGGACAGCCCCATCCGCTCCAAGAAGTATCCCGTGGTCTGGTAGAGCACGGCACCGCTCGACGGATCCGTGCCCACCTCGGCGACGAGTCCGCGCGTGGTCAGCGTGCGCACGACGCCGTCGACGTTGACACCGCGCACCGCCGACACCTGCCCGCGCGTCACGGGCTGGCGGTAGGCGATCACGGCGAGCGTCTCCAGGGCGGCCTGAGTCAGGCGGGCGGTCTGCCCCTCCAGCACGAACCGTCCGACCACGTCCGCGTAGACCGGTGCCGAGTAGACCCGCCAGCCGTCTCCCGCGCGCCGCACCTCGAACCCGCGCGGGCGGCCGCCGGTCTCCCCGCGGTACTCGCGAGCCAGCTCGTCGAGCAGCGCCTCGACCCGCGCGGTGGGCAGCGCCAGCACCGTCGCCAGCCGCACGGCCGGGATCGGCTCGTCGGCCACCATGAGGACGGCCTCGAGGGCTGCCAGGGCACCGCCGGGCAGGTCGTCGACGTCGAACGCGAGCTCGTCGGCCGCAGCCGACTCTCCTTCCACCGCGTCGTCACCGGTCTGCTCGGTCATCGGTCGTCCTCCTCGGGTGCCCCGTCACGGGCACGTTCTGCGTCGAGCGTGGTGTCGAGCGTGGTGTCGAGCGTGTCGAAGTCGTCGGACACCTCGATCTCCCCCTCCTCGGCGCCGGTCCACCGCACGGTGAGCTCGCCCAGCGGGGTGACCTGGTCGAACGCGACGGCGCCCTCCCGGAACAGCTCGAGCAGAGCCAGGAACCGGGCGACGATGACCACGGTGGCGTCGGCGTCGGCGGTCAGTGCGCGGAACGACATCGCCCCGCCGTGCCGCAACCGGTCCACGAGCACGGCGGCCTGCTCCCGGACGCTGACGGCGGGCCCGTGCAGGTGGCTGATGTCGACGCCGGGCGGGGCAGCCTTGGGCTGCTCGGCCTTCGCCGCCAGCTGCGCCAGCTGCTCCGGGCCGATCTGCCAGACGAGCTCGGGCAGCAGGGCGGCCAGGTGCGGCTCGAGCGAGACCAGCCGGGGGTACCGGCGACCCTCCGTAGCGAACCGCTCCGCCAGGTCCGCGGCGACCAGCTTGTACGCGCGGTACTGCAGCAGGCGGGCGAACAGGAGGTCGCGGGCCTCGAGCAGCTCCAGGTCCTCGGCGTCCTCGACGTCGGCGGACGGGAGCAGGCGCGCGGCCTTGAGGTCGAGCAGGGTGGCCGCGATGACCAGGAACTCGCTGGCCTGGCCGAGGTCCCACTCCTTCTCGGCGCCGCGGATGTGCGCGATGAACTCGTCGGTGACCTGCGCCAGCGCGACCTCGGTGATGTCGAGCTTGTGCTTGGCGATCAGCCCGAGCAGGAGGTCGAACGGGCCGCTGAAGTTGGTGAGGTGGACCTCGAAGGCCTGGGTGCCCACGGGCGCGCTCGTCGCGCCCGTGGCGGGCTGCTCGGGCGGGACCGCGCGCTCGTCAGGCGGCGTCGCCACGGGCGACGAGCTCACGAGCCAGCTGACGGTAGGCCGCCGCACCGGAGTGCGTCGGTGCGTAGGTGGTGATCGGCTCCGCGGCCACCGTGGCGTCGGGGAACTTCACCGTGCGGCTGATGACGGTGTGCAGCAGCGTGTCCCCGAACGCCTCGTTCACGCGCGCCACGACCTCGCGGGCGTGCAGCGTGCGGGGGTCGTACATGGTCGCCAGGATGCCGTCGACCTCGAGGCGAGGGTTCAGCCGGTCGCGGACCTTCTCGATGGTCTCCACCAGCAGCGCGACGCCGCGCAGGGCGAAGAACTCGCACTCCAGCGGGATGAGCACGCCGTGCGCGGCGGTGAGGGCGTTGACCGTCAGCAGGCCGAGCGAGGGCTGGCAGTCGATCATCACCAGGTCGTAGTCGTCGAGGATCGGGCGCAGCGTCCGCGCGAGCACCGACTCGCGGGCCACCTCGCCCACCAGCTGCACCTCGGCGGCCGACAGGTCGATGTTGGCCGGCAGCAGGTCCAGACCGGGCGTCGCGGTGTGCTGGATGATCGAGCGGATGTCCGCGTCGCGCTCCATGAGCAGGTTGTAGACGGTCCGGTCCAGCTCGTGCGGGCTGATGCCCAGACCGACCGACGCGGCACCCTGGGGGTCGAAGTCGACGATCAGCACCTTGCGGCCGTACTCGGCCAGGGCGGCGGCCAGGTTGATGGTGGTCGTCGTCTTGCCGACCCCGCCCTTCTGGTTGCACAGGGCGATCACGCGAGCCGGACCGTGCGAGGCGAGCGGCGGCGGTTCGGGGAACACGGGCATCGGCCGCCCGACGGCGTCGAGCTGCGGGTCGGTCGTCTGCTGGCTCACCACGCGGGACAACCTACCGGAGCACGGCGCGGGTTGACCCCGCGACAGACCGACGCGGGCGCGATGCTCATCGGGCCCGCGGGTGGGAGGCCGCGTAGACCTCGCGGAGCGTGTCCGGGGTGACCATCGTGTAGATCTGCGTCGTCGTCACCGACGCGTGCCCGAGCAGCTCCTGGACCACCCGGACGTCGGCGCCGCCGGCCAGCAGGTGCGTCGCGAACGAGTGCCGCAGGGTGTGGGGAGAGATGTGCTCGGCGCCCGCCAGCCCCGCACGCTCGGCCGCGACGCGCAGCACGGCCCAGGCGCTCTGCCGGCTCAGGCGGGCGCCCCGGGTGTTGAGGAACACCCCCGGGGAGCCGCCCCTGCTGCCGACGGCCAGCGCGGGCCGCGCGCGGACCAGATACGCCTCCAGCGCCTCCAGCGCGTACGTGCCCAGCGGCACCACGCGCTCCTTGCTGCCCTTGCCGAACAGCCGGACCGCGGCGCGTCCGGGCGTGCGGTCGACGTCGTCGACGTCCAGCCCGACCGCCTCCGAGATGCGCGCCCCGGTGCCGTAGACCAGCTCGAGGAGCGCTCGGTCGCGCAGGGGAACGGGTCCGTCGCCCAGCCCCGCCGCGTCCAGCAGCCGCTCGACGTCCCCGACGGAGATCGCCTTCGGCAGCCGTTTGGGCTGGGCCGGCGGCTTCACAGCTCGCGCCGGGTCGAGACCGGTCACGCCGTCCAGCAGGAGGAACTTGTGCCAGCCGCGCACCGCGACGACGATGCGGGCCGCCGACGACGCCGACAGCGCGGTACGCCCGTCGGACCCCGTGCGCACGGCGAGCAGGAACTCCTCGACGTCCTCCTCGGTGACATCGACCGGGTCCGTGCAGCCGCGTGCGCCGAGGAACGCCGCGTACCGCGTGAGGTCGCGGCGGTAGGCCAGCAGGGTGTTCGCGGACAGACCGCGCTCGACCGTGAGATGGGCGAGGTAGAGCTCGAGCGCCGAGTCGACCCGGGTGGCGGTCACGCTCACAGGGGCAGGAACACGTCCACCGCGATCGCGACGGACAGCAGCGTGAGGTAGGTGATCGACGCGTGGAAGACGCTCATCGCGCGCAGCTTGCCCGCCTCCGGGTGCTCCGCGCGGCGCAGCAGGCCGATGCACGACCACAGGAACCACAGGCCGAGGCCTAGGGCGACGACGCCGTACACCCAGGTCATGCCCTGCACCGGCACCAGCAGCAGCGAGCACGCGATCATCGCGATCGTGTACGCGATCATCTCCCGCGCGACCTTGGTGTCCTTGGCGACGACCGGGAGCATCGGCACGCCTGCCGCGGCGTAGTCCTTGCGGAACTTCATGGACAGCGGCCAGTAGTGCGGGGGCGTCCAGAAGAAGATGACCCCGAACAGCAGCGCCGCGGTCCAGGAGACGCCGCCGGTGACCGCCGACCAGCCGATGAGCACGGGCATGCAGCCGGCAGCACCGCCCCAGACGATGTTCTGCGGCGTGCGGCGCTTGAGGATCATGGTGTAGCCGACGACGTAGATGAGGATCGCCGCGGCGGTCAGCCAGGCCGAGGCCGGGTTGACCACGAGCGCCAGCCAGGCCAGGGACAGGACGCCGAGCACGAGCCCGAAGACCAGGGCAGCGCGCGGCGAGACCTCGCCCGTCACGATCGGGCGCCGCTTGGTGCGGTTCATGATCTTGTCGATGTCGCGGTCGAGGTAGCAGTTCAGCACGTTGGCCGCGCCGGCCGCGGCCGCGCCGCCGACGAGCGTCGCGACGACCAGCCCGAACCCCGGGAAACCGCCCTGCGCCAGGATCATCGTCGGCACGGTGGTGACCAGCAGGAGCTCGATGACGCGCGGCTTGGTCAGCGCGACGTAGGGGCCGACCGTGGCGCGCAGCCGCGCCAGGGGTCCGCGCGGTGCGACCGTGACCGCCGTCGGCTCTGCCCCCGGGGTCGACGCGGACGACGCTCCGGCGTCATCGACTGTCAGGGGGCTGCTCAGGCGCACGCGCTGCGGTTCCGTTCGTTCTCCGGGCCGGGGTAGGACTTTCGGCCATGCTACGGCCTGCACCTGCGTGGGAGGCGACCCGGCGGCCGGATCGTGCGGCGCGACCGTGTGAGTTCGGTCGCTCCGCGCGGATGGTCACGCCCGGCGCCGTCCCCCGGGTGCGCTATAAGGTCGGTGAGCACGGTCCGACGACCGCCGCGACGGCGCGACGTCCCCCTGCCCGGCATCCCGACGCGGGTGCCGACTCGTCGACGACACCCGGCCACCAGCCCGGGTGGAAATGAGGTGCGGTGAACGCGAAGGCTCCCCTGGCCGAGACGGTCGGATGGACGGACCTCGACCTGCGGGCGGTGGACACCGTGCGTGTCCTGGCCGCCGACGCGGTCGAGAAGGTCGGCAACGGTCACCCGGGGACGGCGATCAGCCTCGCCCCGGCGGCCTACCTGCTCTACCAGAACGTCCTGCGGCACGACCCGGCCGACCCGCACTGGCTCGGGCGTGACCGGTTCGTCCTGTCCGCCGGCCACTCCAGCCTCACGCAGTACATCCAGCTCTACCTGGCCGGCTTCGGCCTGGAGATCGAGGACATCGAGGCGCTGCGGACCTGGGGCTCCAAGACCCCCGGCCACCCCGAGTTCCGGCACACGACCGGGGTGGAGATCACCACCGGTCCCCTCGGTCAGGGCCTCGCCTCCGCCGTCGGCTTCGCGATGGCCGCGCGGCGCGAGCGCGGCCTGCTCGACCCTGAGGCCGCCCCGGGCACCAGCCCGTTCGACCACCACGTCTACGTCATCGCCTCCGACGGGGACCTGCAGGAGGGCGTCACCAGCGAGGCGTCGTCCATCGCCGGCACCCAGGAGCTGGGCAACCTCATCGTGCTGTGGGACGACAACCACATCTCGATCGAGGGTGACACCGAGATCGCCTTCACCGAGGACGTCGTCGCGCGCTACGAGGCGTACGGCTGGCACGTGCAGTTCGTGGACTGGACCGGCGGCCCCGACGGCTACCGCGAGGACGTCGACGCGCTGCACGCGGCGATCGAGGCGGCCAAGGCCGTCACCGACCGTCCGTCGTTCATCGGCCTGCGCACGCTCATCGCGTGGCCGACGCCCACCAAGACCAACGACCACTCCTCGCACGGGTCCAAGCTGGGCGGCGACGCGATCCGCGGCCTCAAGGAGCTCCTCGGCTTCGACCCCGAGAAGGCGTTCGAGGTCGCTCCCGAGGTCCTCGAGCACACGCGTGGGCTGTCGGCGCGCACCGCCCCGGCCAAGGCGGAGTGGCAGAGCGGCTTCGACGCGTGGCGCACCGCCAACCCCGAGAACGCCGCGCTGCTGGACCGGCTCGTCGCCGGGGAGCTGCCCGACGGCTGGGTCGACGCGCTCCCTGTGTTCCCCGCCGGCAAGTCCGTCGCCACCCGCGCGGCCTCCGGCGAGGTGCTCAGCGCGCTGGCCCCCGTGCTGCCCGAGCTGTGGGGCGGTTCCGCCGACCTCGCCGGCTCGAACAACACGACGATGAAGGGCGAGCCGTCCTTCATCCCGGCCAAGCGCTCGACGCACGAGTTCGCGGGCGACCAGTTCGGCCGCACCCTGCACTTCGGCATCCGCGAGCACGCCATGGGCGCGATCCTGTCGGGCATCCGGCTGCACGGCCTCACCCGGCCCTACGGCGGGACGTTCTTCACGTTCAGCGACTACATGCGCGGCTCGGTCCGGCTCGCCTCGCTCATGGGGGTGCCCGCCATCTACGTGTGGACGCACGACTCCATCGGTCTCGGCGAGGACGGCCCGACCCACCAGCCGATCGAGCACCTCGCCGCCGTGCGCGCCATCCCCGGCCTGTCGGTTGTCCGTCCCGCGGACGCCAACGAGACGGCGGCAGCCTGGGGAGCGATCCTCGCCCGCACCGACGGCCCGGTCGGCCTCATCCTCACTCGGCAGAACGTCCCGACGTTCCCGCGCGGCGAGGACGGCTTCGCGACGACCGAGGGTGTCGCGCGCGGCGCGTACGTCCTGCTCGACGCGAGCACCGGCACGCCCGACGTCGTCCTGGTCGGCACCGGGTCCGAGGTCCAGCTCGCCGTCGCGGCGCGCGAGACCCTCGAGGCCGCCGGCGTCGCGACGCGTGTGGTCTCGGCTCCGTCGCTCGAGTGGTTCGCCGAGCAGGACGAGGAGTACCGCGAGTCGGTGCTGCCGTCCTCGGTGCGCGCCCGGGTGTCCGTCGAGGCGGGCATCGCGCTGTCGTGGCACAAGCTCGTCGGCGACGCCGGCCGGTCAGTGTCCATCGAGCACTACGGGGCCTCGGCCGACGCCGAGACCCTCTTCCGCGAGTTCGGCTTCACCGCCGAGGCGGTCGTGGCGGCGGCGCACGAGTCGATCGCCGCAGCCGCGGCCGGTGCCGGACCCGCCAGCACGGCGTCCGTGCCCACGGAGAGCGGGACGGGCGACCAGAAGGCCTGAGTTCGCAGGTGCGCGCCGGCCCCGTCGTCTCGGGGCCGGCGCGCGGAAGAAGGGGATCGACCATGGCACCGAGCAGCACCCCTCTGGCACGCCTGGCGGACGCCGGCGTCGCGATCTGGCTCGACGACCTCTCGCGGGAGCGCCTGCGTACCGGCAACCTCGCGGAGCTCGTCTCCGACAAGGGCGTGGTCGGGGTGACCACCAACCCGTCCATCTTCGCCAGCGCCCTGTCCAAGGGCGACGCCTACGACGAGCAGCTGCGCGAGCTCGCCGCGGCCGGTGCCGACGTGGACGCGGCGGTCTTCCGCATCACCACGGACGACGTCCGGCAGGCGGCCGACGTGCTGCGTCCGGTGTACGACGCGACCGGGGGTGTGGACGGTCGGGTGTCGATCGAGGTCGACCCGCGCCTGGCCAAGGACACCGACGCCACCGTCGAGTCGGCGAAGTCCCTGTGGTCCACGGTGGACCGGCCCAACGTCTTCATCAAGATCCCGGCCACCCTGGAGGGCCTGCCGGCGATCACGGCAGTGCTCGCCGAGGGGATCAGCGTCAACGTCACGCTGATCTTCTCCCTGGAGCGGTACGGCGCCGTCCTCGACGCGTTCCAGAGCGGGCTCGAGCAGGCGCGGGCCAACGGGCACGACCTGCCCCCCATCGAGTCGGTGGCGTCCTTCTTCGTCTCGCGCGTGGACGCGGCGGTCGACCCGCGGCTGGACGCGATCGGGACACCGGAGGCGGCTGCGCTGCGCGGCAAGGCGGCGATCGCGAACGCACGGCTGGCGTACGGCCTCTACCAGGAGGTCGTGTCCGCCGACCGGTGGGCCGCGCTGGCCGCGGCCGGGGCGCACCCGCAGCGGCCGCTGTGGGCGTCCACCGGCGTCAAGGACAAGGCCTACCCGGACACGCTGTACGTCGACGAGCTGGTGGTGGCCGGCGTCGTCAACACGATGCCCGAGGCGACGCTGAACGCCGTCGCGGACCACGGCGGGGACGGCAGCGACACCGTCACCGGCACCCGCGCGGAGTCGGAGGCGGTCATCGCCGGGCTGCGCGACCTGGGCATCGACATCGACGAGGTCACCGAGCAGCTGGAGGTCGAGGGCGTGGACAAGTTCACGGCGAGCTGGGGCGAGCTGCTCGACACGGTCGCGAACGGCCTCCTGGGTGCCGCCAGGCAGAACGACTCCGGGGGCGCCCGGTGAGCCCGAGCAAGGTCTCCGCGGGTCACAACCCGCTGCGCGACCCGCGCGACCGGCGCCTGCCCCGCATCGCCGGCCCGTGCGGCCTGGTGATCTTCGGAGTCACGGGTGACCTGGCCCGCAAGAAGCTTATGCCCGCGGTCTACGACCTCACCAACCGCGGGCTGCTCCCGCCGGGCTTCGCGCTCACCGGCTTCGCGCGCCGCGACTGGGCGACACAGGACTTCGCGCAGATCGTGCACGACTCGGTCAAGGAGCACGCCCGGACGCCGTTCCGCGAGGCAACCTGGCGGCAGCTGTCCGAGGGCATCCGGTTCGTGCAGGGCACCTTCGACGACGACGACGCCTTCGACCGGCTGCGTGACACCGTCGAGGAGCTCGACGTGTCCCGCGGCACGGGCGGCAACCACGCGTTCTACCTGTCCGTCCCGCCCAGCGCGTTCCCGGTGGTGTGCAAGCAGCTGGCCCGCTCCGGGCTGTCGCACCCCGCGGACGACACCTGGCGGCGCGTCGTCATCGAGAAGCCGTTCGGCCACGACCTGGCCAGCGCCCGCGAGCTCAACGACATCGTGTCCGACGTCTTCCGGCCGGACGACATCTTCCGCATCGACCACTACCTCGGCAAGGAGACGGTCCAGAACCTGCTGGCGCTGCGCTTCGCCAACCAGCTGTACGAGCCCATCTGGAACGCGAACTACGTCGACCACGTCCAGATCACCATGGCCGAGGACATCGGCATCGGGGGGCGCGCCGGCTACTACGACGGCATCGGCGCGGCCCGCGACGTGATCCAGAACCACCTGCTGCAGCTGCTCGCCCTCACGGCCATGGAGGAGCCGGCGTCGTTCGACGCCCACAGCCTCACCGCGGAGAAGGTCAAGGTCCTGTCGGCGGTCAAGCTGCCGCGCGACATCGGCAAGCACACCGCCCGCGGGCAGTACGCCGCCGGCTGGCAGGGCGGCGAGAAGGTCGTCGGCTACCTCCAGGAGGAGGGCTTCAACCCGGAGTCCACCACCGAGACGTTCGCCGCCATCCGGGTGGACATCGACAACCGCCGCTGGGCCGGGGTGCCGTTCTACCTGCGCACCGGCAAGCGGCTCGGCCGGCGCGTCACCGAGATCGCCGTCGTGTTCAAGCGTGCGCCGCACCTGCCGTTCGAGTCGACCGCCACGGAGGAGCTGGGCAAGAACGCCCTGGTCATCCGCGTGCAGCCGGACGAGGGCGTGACGCTGCGGTTCGGCGCCAAGGTGCCGGGCACCGCGATGGAGGTCCGGGACGTCACGATGGACTTCGGCTACGGGCACGCGTTCACCGAGTCCTCCCCCGAGGCCTACGAGCGGCTGATCCTGGACGTCCTGCTCGGCGACCCGCCGCTGTTCCCGCGGCACGAGGAGGTCGAGCTCTCCTGGAAGGTGCTCGACCCGATCACCGCGTACTGGGCCAAGAACGGTCGGCCTGACGAGTACCGGTCCGGCACCTGGGGGCCGGAGTCCGCGGACAAGATGATGGCGCGCGACGGACGGACCTGGAGGCGGCCATGATCATCGAGATGCCGGACACCACCACCCGGGACATCAACAAGCGGCTGCTCAAGGAGCGCGACGAGGGCGGCGCCATCGCCCTGGGCCGCGTGCTGACCCTCATCATCCCGGTGGGGGACAACGACCCGGACGAGGCTATCGACGCGGCCAACGACGCCAGCCGCGAGCACCCCTGCCGCGTCATCGTCATCGCGAACGACACCACCGACCGCGCGTCGAACCTGGACGCGCAGATCCGCCTCGGGGGTGACGCGGGCGCCAGCGAGGTGCTCGTCCTGCGCCCCTCCGGCCAGCTCGAGCGCCACCTGGACACGCTCGTCATCCCGCTGCTGCTGCCGGACGCACCCATCGTCGCGTGGTGGCCGTACGAGATCCCCGAGGACGTCGCCGAGCACCCGATCGGCCGCATGGCCGCCCGGCGCATCACCGACTCCACGCAGGTCGCCCGGCCGAACGCGGCGCTGCGCAAGCTGGCCCTGCACCATGTCGACGGCAACACCGACCTGGCGTGGACGCGGGCCACCCTGTGGCGCGGCCTCATCGCGGCCACGCTGGACCAGCCGCCGTTCGAGCAGGTGCAGAAGGCAGTCGTCGTGGGCGAGAGCACGCACCCGTCCGTCGACCTCATGGCCGCGTGGCTCGCCTACGCCCTCAGGTGCCCGGTCGAGATCGAGCGGGTCAAGGACGCGCCCGCGATCACCCAGGTGCGCCTCGAGCGCAGCTCCGGGGACATCGTGCTCGACCGACCCGACGGCAAGACGGCCGCCCTGCGCCAGCCCGACCAGCCGGAGCACCGCATCGCACTGCCCATCCGCCAGCTGCGCGAGTGCCTGGCCGAGGAGCTGCGGAGGCTCGACGCGGACGAGGTGTACGGCGAGGTGCTGATCAAGGGGCTGGCGAGGATCGACGCATGACCCGGGACGTCGTCGTCCACCCCGACGCCCGGGTGCTGGCGGAGGCGGCGGCGGCGCGGCTGCTCACCCACCTGGTCGACGTGCAGTCGCACCGCTCCCCCGTCCACGTGGTGCTCACCGGCGGCACGGTCGGCATCGCCACGCTGGCCGCCGTCGCGGCGAGCCCGGTGCGGGACGCGGTCGACTGGTCCGGCGTGCACCTGTGGTGGGGCGACGAGCGGTTCCTGGCCGACGGCGACCCCGACCGCAACGAGACGCAGGCGCGCGGCGCGCTCATCGACGCGCTGGGCGACGCCCTGCCCGCCGCCAACGTGCACGCGATGCCCGCGCGCAGCGACGACGTGCCGACGCCCGAGGCGTCCGCCGAGGCCTACGCGGCGGAGCTGGCGGCGGCGGGCTCGCCGGCGTTCGACGTGCTGATGCTGGGCATGGGTCCCGACGGGCACGTGGCCTCCCTGTTCCCGGGACACGAGGCCCTCACCGTGACGGGCCGCCCGACGATCGGGGTGCACGGCTCCCCCAAGCCACCGCCGGAGCGCGTCTCGCTGACCTACGACGCGATCCGCGGCGCCCGGGAGGTCTGGGTGGTCGCGGCCGGCTCCGAGAAGGCCGCAGCCGTCGCCTCCGCCCTGCGCGGGGCACCCGTCGAGACGACGCCGGCCGCGGGCGCGCTCGGCACCGAGCGGACGCTCTGGCTCGTCGACGTCGCCGCCACGGAGGGCCTCGGCACCCCGTCCGCGCTCTCGACGACCGCAGCCGCCTTCCCCGCCCCGGAGCGGACGCCGGCCGACCTGTGGGGCAGCGTCGACGAGTACTTCGCCGCCCTCGTGCCCGAGGACGACGCCCTGTCGGCCACCCGCCGCGCCGCCGCCGACGGTGGACTGCCCGACATTGCGGTCACCGCCCAGCAGGGCAAGCTCCTGCACCTGCTCGCGCAGGCCGTGGGCGCCCGGCGCATCCTCGAGATCGGCACGCTCGGCGGCTACAGCACCCTGTGGCTCGCTCGGGCCCTGCCGGCGGACGGTCGTCTGACAACGCTGGAGATCGACCCGGAGCACGCCCGCGTGGCCACCGACTCCTTGGCGGCCGCGGGCGTCGGCGAGCTGGTGGACCTGCTCGTCGGGCCCGCCGCCGAGACGCTCGACGCGCTCGCCGCGGACGCCACCCCGCCGTTCGACCTCGTGTTCATCGACGCGGACAAGCAGTCGATCCCCCGCTACCTCGAGCAGACGCTGGCCCTGACGCGACCCGGCTCGGTGGTCGTGGTCGACAACGTCGTGCGGGGCGGTGCGGTCGTCGAGGCGGGCCACCCGGACGAGCGGGTCCAGGGCGTGCGAGCGATGGTCGAGCTGCTCACCGACCACCCGCGCTACGACAGCACGATCGTCCAGACGGTCGGGAGCAAGGGCCACGACGGCTTCGCGCTCCTGCGGGTCCGCGACTGAGCCCTGACGACAGCGAAGGCCCCCTGCAACCCTGCAGGGGGCCTTCCTGTCGTCTCGTCTCGCTGAGTCAGCCGCCGCGCTTGGCGCGCAGGGCCGCGAGTGCCTCGTCGAGGATCGCGGCGCCGTCCTCGTCGGACCGCCGCTCCTTCACGTAGGCGAGGTGCGTCTTGTACGGCTCGTTCTTGGACGGCGACGGAGGGTTCTCCTGGTCCTGCCCGGCGGGGAACCCGCAGCGCGGGCAGTCCCACGTCACCGGCGCCTCGAGGGCGGCCTCCTCGGCGAAGCTGGGCCGCGTCTCGTGCCCGTTGGCACACCAGTATGAGACCCACACGCGCGGGGCCGTGTCGCCACGCTCGGCCTCGCCCATGGGGCCCGCACCGACCCGTGACCCCCTGATCGCGCTCCCGCTCGCCATCGCTACCGCCTCAGGCCGTGCGCTCGATGAGGCCGAGCAGGACGATGATCGCCGTCCAGACCAGCGCGGTGCCGATGGTGATGCGGTTCAGGTTCCGCTCAGCGACGCCGGAGCTGCCCGCGCTGCTCGTGATGCCACCGCCGAACATGTCGGAGAGGCCACCACCCTTGCCCTTGTGCAGCA
Organism: uncultured Cellulomonas sp.; assembly: GCF_963527515.1. NCBI lineage: Bacteria > Bacillati > Actinomycetota > Actinomycetes > Micrococcales > Cellulomonadaceae > Cellulomonas > uncultured Cellulomonas sp. The sequence continues at coordinate 12,735 of NZ_CAURTV010000001.1, forward strand.
GGACGAGCGGGACGAGCAGGAGGCTGGTCAGCACCAGCAGCACCTGGAGGGCGATACGAAGGCCAGTCACGTCGGTGTCAGTTCCTTACTGGGCGGGCACGTCGCGCAGGTGGAGCGTGCGACGGTGCGGTGGACCGCGGTACAGGGTAGGCGACGAGTGGGGCGATAAGCCACCACCGTGCCCGGGCGGGTTCCGCGGTGTCCACGGAACCCGCCCCGCGGCAGTCAGAGACCGACGGCGTGCGACTTGTAGCGCGCGATCGCGGCGAACTCCTCGGGGTCCAGGCTCGCGCCGCCGACGAGCGCGCCGTCGACGTCGGGCTTGGCCATGATCGAGGCGACGTTCGACGACTTGACCGAGCCGCCGTAGAGCACGCGGACGGCGTCGGCCGTCTCGGCGTCGTACAGCTCGGCGATGCGTGCCCGGATGGCCGCGGCCAGCTCCTGGGCGTCCTCGGGGGTCGCCGTCTCGCCGGTGCCGATCGCCCAGACGGGCTCGTAGGCCACGACGATCGTCTTGACCTGCTCGGCCGTGAGGCCGGCGAGGGCGCCGTCCAGCTGGGCCAGCGTGTGCGGGACGTGCTCACCGGCCTTGCGGACGTCGAGCACCTCGCCGACGCACAGGATCGGGACGATGCCGGCGCCGAGCGCCGACGTCACCTTGGCGTTGATGAGCTCATCGGACTCGTTGTGGTACTCACGGCGCTCCGAATGACCGATCGCCACGTAGGTGACGCCCAGCTTGGCCAGGAACAGCGGCGAGATCTCGCCGGTGTAGGCGCCCGACGCGTGCGCCGAGACGTCCTGCGCGCCGTAGACCAGCTCGAGCTTGTCGGCGTCGACCAGCGTCTGCACGCTGCGCAGGTCCGTGAACGGCGGCAGCACGCAGACCTCGACGGACGAGTAGTCGTGCTTGGCGTCCTTGAGCGTCCAGGCGAGCTTCTGCACGGTGTGCGTCGCCTGGTGGTGGTCCAGGTTCATCTTCCAGTTGCCCGCCATCAGCGGGGTGCGAGTGGTCAACGCTCAGTCCTCCAGAACCGCGATGCCGGGGAGCGTCTTGCCCTCGAGGAACTCGAGGCTCGCGCCACCACCGGTCGAGATGTGTCCGAACCCGGCCTCGTCGAAGCCGAGCGTGCGCACGGCCGCGGCGGAGTCGCCACCGCCGACGATGGTGAAGCCGCCGTTGGTGCCGGCGTCGACCAGCGCCTGCGCGACGGCACGCGTGCCGGCGGAGAACGCCTCGAACTCGAACACGCCGGCCGGGCCGTTCCAGACCACGGTCTTGGCGTCGACGATCTTGCTCGCGAACAGCGCGCTCGACTCGGGCCCGATGTCGAGCCCGATCTTGCCGTCCGGGATGGCGTCGGCCGCGACGACCTGCGCCGGGGAGTCGGCCTTGAACTCGTCGGCGACGACGATGTCGGTGGGCAGGACGATCTCCACACCGGCCTCCTCCGCCTGCGCCAGGTAGCCCTTGACGGTCTCGATCTGGTCCGCCTCGAGGAGCGAGCCGCCCACCGAGTAGCCCTTGGCCGCGAGGAACGTGAAGAGCATGCCGCCACCGATGAGCAGGCGGTCCGCCTTGGTCAGCAGGTTGGCGATGACGCCGAGCTTGTCGGAGACCTTGGAGCCGCCGAGCACGACCACGTACGGCCGCGCCGGGTCGTCCGTCGCCTTGCGCAGCGACGCGACCTCCTTGAGGACCAGCTGGCCGACCGCGTGCGGGAGCACCTGCGCGACGTCGTAGACCGACGCCTGCTTGCGGTGCACGACGCCGAAGCCGTCGGACACGAAGACGTCCGCCAGCGCAGCCAGCTCACCGGCGAGCTCGGCGCGCTCGGCGTCGACCTTGGACGTCTCACGCGGGTCGAAGCGGATGTTCTCCAGCAGGCCGATCTCGCCGTCCTGCAGCGCGGCGACGGTCGCCTTGGCCGAGTCGCCGACGACGTCGGTCGCCAGGGCGACCGGCTGGCCGAGCAGCTCGGAGAGGCGGTCCGCGACGGGCTTGAGGGAGTACTTGTCCTCCGGCGCGCCCTTGGGGCGGCCGAGGTGGGCCATCACGACGACGCGCGCACCGGCGGCGAGGAGCGCCTGCAGCGTCGGGAGGGCCGCGCGCACGCGGCCGTCGTCCGTGATGGTCGTGCCGTCGAGCGGCACGTTGAAGTCGGAACGGACCAGGACGCGCTTGCCGCGCAGGTCACCGAGGTCCTCGAGGGTCTTCATGGGAGCTCCTACCTTGACTCGATCGGGGGCGGACACGGCTGCGTCCGCGTGCGCCGCGACCTCGGGGGCCGGGACGCACGCGGACGCATGACCGTCACTGCTGGTGCAGCGGAGACGTCAGAGACGCTCGCCCACGTAGTTCGTCAGCGCGACGAGGCTGTTCGAGTAGCCCCACTCGTTGTCGTACCAGGCGATGATCTTGACCAGGTCGCCGCTCACCTTGGTGAGCTTGGAGTCGAAGATGCTCTGGTGCGGGTTCGTGACGATGTCGCTCGACACGATCTCGTCCTCGACGTACTCGAGGATGCCCTTGAGGGGGCCGTCGGCGGCGGCCTTGACCGCAGCGTTGACCTCCTCGACGGTGACCTCGCGCGAGGCCGTGAACGTCAGGTCCGTGGCGGAGCCGGTGATGACGGGCACGCGCAGCGCGAAGCCGTCGAGCTTGCCCTTGAGCTCCGGGAGCACGAGCGCCACGGCCTTGGCCGCACCGGTCGAGGTCGGGACGATGTTCTGCGCCGCGGCGCGCGCACGACGGAGGTCCTTGTGGGGGCCGTCCTGCAGGTTCTGGTCACCCGTGTAGGCGTGGATCGTGGTCATGAGGCCACGCTCGATGCCGATCGAGTCGTTGAGCGCCTTGGCCACCGGGGCGAGGCAGTTCGTGGTGCACGACGCGTTGGAGATGATGTGCTGCGTCGCGGCGTCGTAGTCGGTGTGGTTGACACCGACGACGAACGTGCCGTCCTCGTTCTTCGCCGGGGCGGAGATGATGACCTTCTTGGCGCCGGCCTCGATGTGGGCCTTCGCCTTGGTGGCGTCCGTGAAGAAGCCGGTCGACTCGATCACGATGTCCGCACCGAGCTCGGCCCACGGCAGCTTGGCCGGGTCCCGCTCCTCGAGCGCACGGATCTTCTTGCCGTCGACGATGATGTTCTCGTCGTCGAAGTCGACGCTCAGCGGGAAACGGCCCAGCACGGTGTCGTACTTGAGCAGGTGCGCGAGCGTCTTGTTGTCCGTGAGGTCGTTCACGCCGACGATCTCGATGTCGGCACCGGAAGCCAGGATGGCCCGGTAGAAGTTACGCCCGATACGGCCGAAGCCGTTGATACCGACGCGGATGGTCACTTGCCCTCCTCGGCAGCGCCGACGAGGGGCCGGCGCACACATTTTGGTGATGGGGTCACGCACGCCGCTGTGCGCTCCGGACGTCGGCGGCATAGGCAAGTTCTCGTGCCCAACACATGACCGTCGTGTGACGTTCGGATGACATGAACCCTATACCAGTGACCGGGCTCACGCGGTGACGAAGGTCCCCCGTGAGACGCCCCGGACCGTGATGTCCCAGGTCAGAGATCGAGCAGGTCAGGGCTGAGCCCGGCCTCGGTGTCGGGGATCCCGAGCTCGACCGCGCGCTTGTCCGCCGTGGCCAGCAGGCGCCGGATCCGCCCGGCGACCGCGTCCTTGGTCAGCGTCGGATCGGCCAGCTTGCCCAGCTCCTCCAGCGACGCCTCCTTGTGCGCCAGGCGCAGCTCGCCCGCCTCGCGCAGGTGCTCCGGGAGCTCGTCGCCGAGGATCTCGAACGCCCGCTCCACCCGTGCGCCGGCGGCCACAGCTGCGCGGGCGGACCGGCGCAGGTTGGCGTCGTCGAAGTTGGCGAGCCGGTTGGCGGTGCCGCGGACCTCGCGCCGGACGCGGCGTTCCTCCCAGACGAGCATGGTCTCGTGGGCGCCCAGCCGGGCGAGCATGGCGCTGATCGCGTCCCCGTCGCGGATGACGACGCGGTCGATGCCGCGGACCTCGCGCGCCTTCGCCGCGATGCCGAGCCGGCGCGCGGCGCCGACGAGCGCCAGCGCCGCCTCCGGACCCGGGCACGTGACCTCGAGCGCGGACGAGCGACCGGGCTCGGTGAGCGACCCGTGCGCGAGGAACGCACCGCGCCACGCGGACTCCGCCTCGGCGACCCCCGCCGACACGACCTGCGGGGGCAGCCCACGCACCGGGCGGCCCCGGTTGTCCAGGAGGCCGGTCTGCCGGGCGAGGGACTCGCCGTCCTTGACCACGCGCACCACGTACCGGCTGCCGCGGCGCAGGCCACCGCCGGACACCACGATGATCTCGCTCTCGTGCCCGTAGACCTCGGAGATCGCCTGCCGCAGCCGACGGGCGGCGATGCCCGTGTCCAGCTCCGCCTCGATGACGATCCGGCCCGAGATGATGTGCAGGCCACCCGCGAACCTCAGGGTGGCGGAGACCTCGGCCTTCCGTGAGGACGTCTTGTCCACCTTCAGACGGGCGAGCTCGTCCTTCACCTGTGCCGTCAACGCCATGGGGTGCATCCTGCCATTGCTAGACGCGTGTCCGGGACCGGTCGCGTCACCTACTCGGGTGGCTTCGCGCGGGTGCCGACGTCCCCGAGGAAGCCCTCGACCACGTCGGAGTAGGCCCCGGCGAGCCGCAGCGGGTCGTGCCGCGCCGTCCCGTCGCCGCGGCTGACCTGCCGCAGCAGCAGGCGGGCGCCCAGGTCCGCGGTCCGCGCGGCCAGCGCGGTCACGTTCTCGACCGCCGTCGGGTCGGCCACCACCGCGTCGACCCGGAGCTCCGGTGCGTGGGTGAGGAGGACCTCGAGGTATTGGTCCGCGCGCATGCCGGCGGTCTCCCCCGACTCGCCCGACGCCAGGTTGAGCGTCACGATCGTGCGGGCCCGCGCCCGGGCGAGGGCGTCGCGCAGACCGGGCACCAGCAGGTGCGGGAGCACCGAGGTGTACCAGGACCCCGGTCCGAGGACGATCCAGTCGGCCGCCTCGATGGCCGCGACGGCCTCCGGGCACGCGGGCGGGTCCGGCGGTTCCAGGCGCACCTGGGAGACCGTCCCGGAGGTGACGGCGACCGCGCTCTGCCCGACGACGCGCCGCATCGTCCCGGCGCCGTCGTCCACGTCCGCCTCGATCAGCAGCGGCACGGACGACATGGGCAGCACCCGGCCGCGCGCACCCAGCAGCCTGCCCACCCAGTCGAGGCCCTCGACGGTGTCGCCGAGCAGCTCCCACAGAGCGACGATGAGCAGGTTCCCGACCGCGTGCTGGTCCAGGTCCCCCGACGAGCTGAACCGGTGCTGCAGCACGTCGCGCCACGTCCGGCCCCAGTCGGAGTCGTCGCACAGTGCGGCCAGGGCCATCCGCAGGTCGCCCGGCGGCAGCACGCCGAGCTCGTCCCGCAGGCGCCCGGAGGAGCCCCCGTCGTCCGCGACCGTGACCACCGCGGTGATCCGGTCGGTCATCAGGCGCAGCGCGGACAGCGAGGCCGACAGGCCGTGGCCACCACCGAGCGCGACGACGGCCGGAGCGCTCGCCCTCATTCCTTGCCGAGGTCGCGGGCGGACACGGCGACCAGGTGCCCCCGTTCCCGCAGCCTCGCAGCGATGGCCTCGCTGATGGCGACCGAGCGGTGCTTGCCGCCCGTGCAGCCGACCGCGATGGTGGCGTACCGCTTCTCCTCGTTGAGGTACCCGGCAAGCACCGGCTCGAGGGCGTCGACGTACCGGTCGATGAACGTGATCGCCCCCGGCCTGCCGAGCACGTAGTCCCGGACGGGCGCGTCGAGCCCGGTGAGGTGCCGCAGCTCAGTGATCCAGTAGGGGTTGGACAGGAACCGCACGTCCACCACGTGGTCGGCGTCGAGCGGCAGCCCGTACTTGAACCCGAACGAGACGACCGAGATCCGCAGCGCCTCCTCGGCGCCGCCGGCGACCACGGAACGGACCTCCCGCGCCAGGTCGTGCACGTTGAGGTCGGAGGTGTCGATGAGGGTGTCCGCGCGCTCCCGCAGGTCGGCGAGGATCGCGCGCTCCTCCGCGATGCCGTCGAGGATGCGCCCCTGGCCCTGCAGGGGGTGCGGGCGGCGCACCTGCTCGTACCGCCGGACCAGCACCTCGTCGGACGCGTCGAGGAACAGGATCCGGTACTCCACGCCGGACTCCCGCAGCCCCGCCAGCACGGGCGCCAGGTCCTGGAAGAACTCCCCGCCGCGCACGTCGATCACCGCAGCGAGCCGCTGGGCCCGGACACCCGCAGGGCCGCTGGTGAGCATGCCCACGAGGTGCGTGAGCATCTGCGCGGGCAGGTTGTCGACGACGTACCAGTCGAGGTCCTCCAGGACGGCGGCCGCGCGCGTGCGCCCGGCGCCGGACATCCCCGTGATGATCAGGACCTGCGGCTGGCTCAGGTGGGGTGCCTCGGTGGCCGCCTCGAGGGCAGGGATCCCGGCGGGCACCGTGATCGGCGAAGGCTCGTCGCTCATGCGTCCAGCATGCCAGCCGACTCGGTGACCGGCTCCGACGCCACCGGCGCGGCGAGCGCGGCGACGACGGCCGCTGCCGTCCGGTCCCCCATCCCCTGGACCGAGGCGATCTCCTCGACGGAGGCGGCCCGCAGGCGCTTCACGGACCCGAAGTGCCGCAGCAGCGCCGCCTGCCGCGCCGGTCCGAGGCCGGGAACACCGTCCAGCACGGACGTCGTCATGCCCTTGCTCCGACGCCTGCGGTGCGCGGTGATGGCGAAGCGGTGGGCCTCGTCGCGCAGGCGCTGGAGCAGGTACAGGCCCTCCGAGCTGCGCTGCAGGATCACGGGGTACTCCTCCCCCGGCAGCCACACCTCCTCGAGCCGCTTGGCCAGCCCGACGAGCGCGACGTCGTCGATGCCGAGCTCGGCCATCGCCGCTGCAGCGGCGGCGACCTGCGGCGGACCGCCGTCGACCACGATGAGGTTCGGCGGGTACGCGAACCGCACCGGCTTGCCCGTGACCTCGTCGATCGGCCCCGACCGCAGGGGCTGGCCGTCGTCGTCCTCGCCGATGCCCAGCTCCACGTCGCGTGCGTCGGAGCGCTCCGCCAGGTACCGGCGGAACCGCCGCGTGATGACCTCGTGCATCGCCGCGGTGTCGTCGCGCGCACCCTGCCCCTCGGGTCCGCGGATGGTGAACAGGCGGTACTCGCTCTTGCGCGCGAGCCCGTCCTCGAACACCACCATGGACGCCGACTGGTAGGTGCCCTGGTTGTGCGACACGTCGTAGCACTCGATGCGCAGCGGCGCCGAGGGCAGGTCCAGCGCCTCCTGGATCTCCTGGAGCGCCTGGCTCCGGGTGGTCAGGTCCCCGGCCCGACGTGTCCGGTGCAGGACGAGCGCGTGCTCGGCGTTGCGGTGCACGGTCGCCGCCAGCTCCCGCTTGTCGCCGCGCTGCGGGATGCGGACGGACACCCGGCTGCCGCGCAGGCCCGTGAGCCACGCCTGCACCTGGTCGACGTCGGGCGGAAGCACGGGCACCAGCACCTCGCGCGGGACCGCCGACGACCCCGCTCCTGCTCCGTCGGCACGCCCGCCTGTTTCCGCCTCGCTTCCGTAGATCTGCTGCAGCAGGTGCTCGACCAGCTCCGCGTCCGTGACGTCCTCGACCTTCTCGACGACCCAGCCGCGCTGCCCGCGGATGCGGCCGTCACGCACGTGGAAGACCTGCACGGCCGCTTCCAGCTCGTCACCGGCCAGCGCGAAGATGTCCGCGTCCGTGCCGTCGGCGAGCACCACGGCGTTCTTCTCGGTCGCCCGCTCGAGGGTCGCGATGTCGTCCCGCAGCCGTGCCGCCCGCTCGTAGTCCAGCTCGGTCGCCGCCTCCTTCATGCGGGCCGTGAGCCGGCGCGTGAACTTGGCCGTGTCCCCCGCCATGAAGTCGCAGAAGTCCCTGGCCAGCTGGTGGTGGTCGTCGGGCGAGATCCGTCCGACGCAGGGCGCCGAGCACTTGTCGATGTACCCCAGCAGGCACGGCCGGCCTTGCTGGTGCGCGCGCTTGAAGACACCGGCGGAGCACGTGCGGACCGGGAACACGCGCAGCAGCAGGTCGACGGTCTCGCGGATCGCCCACGCGTGCGCGTACGGGCCGAAGTAGCGGGTGCCCTTGCGCTTGGCGCCGCGCATCACCTGGATCCGCGGGAACTCGTCCGCCAGCGTCACGGCCAGGTAGGGGTACGACTTGTCGTCGCGGTACTTCACGTTGAACCGCGGGTCGAACTCCTTGATCCAGGAGTACTCCAGCGCCAGGGCCTCGACCTCGTTGCCGACCACGGTCCACTGCACCGACGCCGCGGTGGTCACCATCTGGCGGGTGCGTTGGTGCAGACCGGACAGGTCCTGGAAGTACGACGAGAGGCGCGAGCGGAGGCTCTTGGCCTTGCCCACGTAGATGACGCGGCCGTGCTCGTCGCGGAAGCGGTAGACGCCCGGCGAGTCGGGAATCTCCCCGGGCGCGGGACGGTACGTGGCGGGATCAGCCATGCGGTCGAGCGTAGTTCGCAGCACCGACGTCACCGAACGCACGGACCCCGACCGACGCCGCTACCGTGGGCGGATGGGCCCCCTGCACACGTACTCCGTCGACCTCACCTGGACCGGTGCCGGCCGGACCGGGACGTCGAGCTACACCGCGTACAGCCGCGACCACGAGGTGCGGATCGGCTCCAAGCCGCCGCTGCCCGGCTCCGCGGACCCCGCGTTCCGCGGGGACCCGGCGCGGTACAGCCCGGAGGAGCTGCTGGTCAGCGCGCTGGCGCAGTGCCACATGCTCTGGTTCCTGCACCTCGCGTCCGCGGCGGGCGTGGTGGTCGTCGGGTACGAGGACCAGGCGGTCGGCACCATGCGGGTCGAGGCCGCGGGGCACGGTCAGTTCCGGGAGGTCGTCCTGCGACCGCGGGTGACCCTCGCTGCAGGCGCGCACCTGCCGACCGGCAGCGCGGTGACCGACGCGGTCCTGTCCGGGATCCACCACCAGGCGCACGAGCACTGCTTCATCGCGCGCTCGGTCAACTTCCCCGTCCGGCACGAGCCGGTCCCGGTGCGGGTGGCCGTCGCGCACTGAGCTCGTCGCGCACTGAGCTCGTCGCGCACGGAGCCCGTCGCGCACCGAGCTCGTCGCGCACCGAGCCCGTCGCGCATCGTGCCCGTCGCATCGGGCCCGTGCACACCGTGCCTCAGGGCCGGCGCAGCGTGAGCCAGCGCGGTTCGAGGACGTAGCCGAGCCGCTCGTTGACTCGGATCGAGGCGGTGTTCGCCGCGTGACCGCCCGTGCCGAACGTCAGGTGCCCCGCGCCGACGTGGTCGAGGATCCCGAACGCCTTGACGGCGGAGGCGAGCCCCCGCCGGCGCACCGCCGCGCGGGTCACGGTGAACTCGGTCTCGATGCGGTCCTCGTCCGGCCGCATCACCGTCACCGCGCCGAGCGTGCCGTCGGGCTGACGCGCGCCGTACGCACGCCAGTCGCCGGCCAGAGCCCGCGCGAGCTCCCGCTCGTCGGGCACCGCGTGGTACGTCGCCACCGCGTCCGCCGGGTAGTCGTCGAGGGACTCGCGGTCCACCTGCACGACGGCGGGCGCGTCGAGCGGGCCGAGCCGTGCGACCGTCCAGCCGGCCGCCTCGGCGGCGTCGACCGCGGCCCGCAGCGCGTCCACCGTCACCTTCTCCGCGACCGTCAGGCGCGCACCCCAGGAGGTGCCGACGACCGACCAGCCGTCGGCTCGCAAGGCGGCCACCTGCGGCTCGTCCTCACGCAGGACGACGAGGTCCCCGGCCGCCCGTGCGGTCACGCGGGCACGCGCTGCTTGACCACCCGACGCTTCGCCGGCGGCGCCGCCACCGGCTCGAGCACCTCCGCGAGGAACCGCCCGGTGTGGCTCTCCACGACGGAGGCGATGTGCTCCGGGGTGCCCTCGGCGACGACCAGACCGCCGCCGCTGCCACCGTCGGGGCCCATGTCGATGACCCAGTCGGCGTTCTTGATGACGTCGAGGTTGTGCTCGATGACGATGACCGAGTTGCCCTTGTCCACCAGCGACTGGAGCACCCCGAGCAGCTTGCGGATGTCCTCGAAGTGCAAGCCGGTGGTCGGCTCGTCGAGCACGTAGATGGTGCGACCCGTCGAGCGGCGCTGGAGCTCGGCGGCCAGCTTGACGCGCTGCGCCTCACCGCCAGAGAGCGTCGGCGCCGGCTGGCCGAGCCGGACGTACCCGAGCCCGACGTCGACCAGCGTGCGCAGGTGCCGGGAGATCGCGGGGACGGCGGCGAAGAAGTCGGCGGCCTCCTCGATCGGCATGTTCAGCACGTCGGCGACCGTCTTGCCCTTGAAGTGCACCTCGAGCGTCTCGCGGTTGTACCGGGCGCCGTGGCAGACCTCGCACGGCACGTACACGTCCGGGAGGAAGTTCATCTCGATCTTCAGGGTGCCGTCGCCGGAGCACGCCTCGCAGCGCCCGCCCTTGACGTTGAACGAGAAGCGCCCGGGCGTGTAGCCGCGGACCTTGGCCTCGGTGGTCTCCGCGAACAGCCGGCGGACGTGGTCCCACACGCCGGTGTACGTCGCGGGGTTGGAGCGTGGCGTCCGCCCGATCGGTCCCTGGTCCACGTGCACGACCTTGTCCAGGTGCTCGAGGCCGGTCACGCGCTTGTGGCGGCCGGCCACCTGGCGGGCGCCGTTGAGCTCGTTGGCGAGCACCGTGTAGAGGATCGCGTTGACCAGCGTCGACTTGCCCGATCCGGACACCCCGGTGACGGCGGTGAGCACCCCGAGCGGGAACGAGACGTCGATCCCCTGCAGGTTGTGCTCCCGCGCGCCGACGACGGTGAGCTCCCGGGACCTGTCGGTGGGTCGGCGCACCTGGGGCGTCGGGATGGACCGGCGGCCGGACAGGTACGCACCCGTCACGGACTCGGCCGAGGACAGCAGCCCCGCCAGGTCGCCCGAGTGCACCACCCGACCGCCGTGCTCCCCGGCGCCGGGACCGATGTCCACGATCCAGTCCGCGGTCCGGATCGTGTCCTCGTCGTGCTCGACGACGATGAGCGTGTTGCCCAGGTCCCGCAGCCGGGTGAGCGTGTCGATCAGCCGCCGGTTGTCGCGCTGGTGCAGGCCGATGCTCGGCTCGTCCAGGACGTACAGGACGCCGACCAGGCCGGAGCCGATCTGCGTGGCCAGCCGGATCCGCTGCGCCTCGCCGCCGGACAGGGTGCCCGCCGGTCGCATGAGGGACAGGTAGTCCAGGCCCACGTCGAGCAGGAAGCCGAGGCGCGCCTGGATCTCCTTGAGCACCTGCACGGCGATGGCCCGCTCGCGCTCGCCCAGCTGCAGGTCGTCGAGGAAGGCACGCGCCTCCCGGATGGGCAGGCTGCAGACCTCGGCGATCGACTTGCCGCCGACGCGCACCGCGAGGACCTCCGGCTTGAGCCGCGCACCCTCGCAGACGGGGCACGGGACCTCGCGCATGAAGGCCTCGTACTTCTCCTTGCTCCAGTCCGAGTCCGTCTCGTTGTGCCGACGCTCCAGGAACGTGATGACGCCCTCGAAGCCCGTCGAGTACTGCCGCTCGCGACCCCAGCGGTTCTTGTACCGGACCTTCACCTCATGGTTCTGGCCGTGCAGCACGGCGTCCTTGGCGCGCTGCGGCAGTGCGCGCCAGGGCACCGACGTGGAGAAGCCCATGTCCGCGGCGAGCGCGCTGAGCACCCGGGCGAAGTACTCGCTCGAGATCTGCGACCACGGCGCCACCGCGCCGTCGTCGAGGGACAGGTCCTCGTCCGGGATGACCAGGTCCGGGTCCACCTCGAGCCGCGAGCCGATCCCGGTGCACTCCGGGCAGGCGCCGTAGGGCGCGTTGAAGGAGAACGTCCGCGGCTCGATCTCGTCGAGGGCCAGCACGTGGTCGTTCGGACAGGCGCGGTGCTCCGAGAACCGACGCTCGCGGTTGAGGTCGTCGATGTCGGCGTCCACCAGCTCGACGACGAGGAGCCCGCCGGCCAGGCCGAGGGCGGTCTCGACGGAGTCGGTGAGCCGGCGCTGGACGCCCTCGCGCGACACGAGCCGGTCGATGACCACCTCGATGTCGTGCTTGAGCTTCTTCTCCAGCGCGGGCGGGTCGGTCAGCTGCACCACCTCGCCGTCGACGCGGGCGCGCGCGAAGCCCTTGCTCTGGAGCTCCTTGAACAGGTCGGCGTACTCCCCCTTGCGCCCGCGCACGACGGGGGCCAGCACCTGGTACCGGGTGCCCTCGGGCAGCTCGAGCAGCCGGTCCACGATCTGCTGGGGCGTCTGGGCCGTGACCCGCTCGCCGCAGACCGGGCAGAACTGCGTGCCCGCGCGTGCGAACAGCAGACGCAGGTAGTCGTACACCTCGGTGATGGTGCCGACGGTCGACCGCGGGTTCCGGTTGGTCGACTTCTGGTCGATGGACACGGCGGGCGACAAGCCCTCGATGAAGTCGACGTCCGGCTTGTCCATCTGCCCGAGGAACTGGCGGGCGTACGCGGACAGCGACTCGACGTACCGGCGCTGCCCCTCCGCGAAGATGGTGTCGAAGGCCAGCGACGACTTCCCGGAACCGGACAGACCGGTGAACACGATGAGCTTGTCACGCGGGAGATCAAGGTCGACGTTGCGGAGGTTGTGCTCGCGGGCGCCCTGCACCACCAGTCGTTCGTTCACGCGGGGAGTCTACGTGCCCGCACTGACATTCGCACATCTGTTCGACGTGAGCGAACCCACAGAACCGCCGACGTGCCGCCTCGGCGCGGTCGGGCCATGCTCACGTGGTGGACAGACCTGACGCCGTCGTCGACCCCCCTCTGGTCCCCGTCGAGGACTACGCCGTCCTCGGCGACGGGCGGACGGCCGCGCTCGTCTCCCTGCGAGGCTCGATCGACTGGCTGTGCCTGCCCACCTTCGACGCGGCGGCCTGCTTCGCGCGCCTGCTCGGGACCCCTGAGCACGGGCGGTGGCTCCTCACTGTCCGCGACGCCACCTCGGTGACCCGCCGGTACCTCGACGACTCGTTCGTGCTCGAGACCACCTACGAGACCGCGGCCGGGACGGCGGTCGCGCTGGAGACCATGCCGCTGAACGACGGCCGCTCGGACCTGGTGCGGCGGATCGCGTGCACCCGCGGCCACGTCGAGGTCGAGCACGAGTGGGTCGTGCGGTTCGGGTACGGCGCCATCGAGCCGTGGGTGCGCCACATCACCGACGAGGACGGGAACGACGCGATCCGGGCGATCGCCGGCCCGGACTCCCTCACGCTGCGCGGTGACCGGCTCCCGACCGCGGCGGACCACCGGCACGCCGACCGCTTCACGCTGCGCGCGGGTGAGGCGGTCGACCTCTCGCTCACCTGGACCCGCTCGTGGGAACCCGTCCCGCCGCGACTGACCATCGCGGACCGGATCGACACGACGCGGATCAGCTGGGGCCTGTGGGCGCGCAGCTGCGCCTACCAGGGGTCGTACCGCGAGGCCGTCGTCCGCTCGCTCCTGGTCCTGCGCATGCTCACCGACTCCGAGACGGGGGGCATCGTCGCGGCCGCCACGACCTCCCTGCCGGAGGACTTCGGCGGTGCCCGCAACTGGGACTACCGGTTCTGCTGGCTGCGGGACGCGGCGATGACCCTCGAGGCGCTGCTCGAGCACGGCTACCGGGACGAGGCCACGGAGTGGCGGGACTGGCTGCTGCGGGCGGTCGCCGGCCGGTCGTCGGACCTGCAGATCATGTACCGCGTCGACGGGGGTCGGGACCTGCCCGAGCGCGTGCTCGACCACCTCCCCGGCTATGCGGGCTCGCGACCCGTCCGGGTGGGCAACGCCGCCGTCGGCCAGGTGCAGAACGACGTCCTCGGCGAGGTCATGTGCGCCCTGGAGATGGCGCGCGAGGCCGGCCTGGAGGAGACCACCGACTCCTGGTCGATGCAGCGTCACCTGGTCGACCAGCTGCTCTCGCAGTGGCGGGAGCCGGACCGCGGCATCTGGGAGGTGCGCGGCGACCCGCAGCACTTCACGCACTCCAAGGTCATGGCGTGGGCCGCCGTCGACCGCGGGGTCCGGGCCGCCGAGAAGCACGGTCTCGACGCGCCCGTGGACCGCTGGCGCGCCGAGCGGGAGGCCATCCGGTCCGACGTGCTGACGCACGGCTGGAACGAGGAGCGCGGCACGTTCGTGCAGTCCTACGGCGCGCAGCACACCGACGCCGCGCTGCTGCAGCTCGCGCAGGTCGACTTCCTGCCGCCCGACGACCCCCGGCTCCTCTCGACGCTGGCGGCCATCCGCGCCGAGCTCGAGGTCGCCCCGGGCCTGCTGCGCCGGTACCGCGTGGAGCGCACGGACGACGGCGTGCCCGGCGACGAGCACGCGTTCCTCGCCTGCTCCTTCTGGCTCGCCGACGCGCTCGCGCGCACCGACGACGTGGAGGGATCCAGCAAGGTGCTCGACATCCTGGTCGGCCTGGCGAGCGACGTGGGCCTGCTGGCCGAGCAGTACGACCCGGCAGGTCGGCGGATGGCGGGCAACCACCCCCAGGCGCTGTCCCACCTGGCGCTGGTCCGGGCGGTGCACAGCCACGACCTCGCGCTGGAGCGGAGCGCACGATGACCTACACCGGTGACGTGCGCGTCGGCGGACCGTCGGGCGTCCGGGTGCTCGACGAGGTCGAGATCCGCAAGGCCGCGGTCGGCCCGATGGACAACAACACCTATCTCGTGACGTCCCGGCGCGACGGCGCCCAGGTGCTCGTCGACGCTGCGGCCGAGCCCGACCGGCTGCTCGAGCTGGTGCGCGAGGGGTCGTCCCGGCTGGACGTCATCGTCACGACGCACCGCCATCCCGACCACCTGGGGGCGCTCACCTCGCTGGTCGCCGTCACCGGCGCGACCGTCGCGGCGGGGGCCGACGACGCCGACGCGATCTCGGCGGCGGCCGACCTGCCGGTCGGGCGGCGGCTGCACGACGGTGACGTCCTGACCGTCGGGCACCTGGCCCTCGAGGTCGTGGGCCTGCGCGGTCACACCCCGGGATCGGTCGCGCTCGCCTACCGCGAGCCCGCCGGCCGGGTGCATCTGTTCACGGGCGACTCCCTCTTCCCCGGCGGCGTGGGCCGGACGACGAGCCCGGAGGCGTTCGGCCAGCTCTATGCCGACGTCACGTCCCGGCTGTTCGACCGCTTCGACGACGCGACGTGGGTGTACCCGGGCCATGGCCGTGACACCACGCTCGGCGCGGAGCGTCCGCACCTGCAGGAGTGGCGCGCCCGCGGCTGGTGAGGTGCGTCAGCCCGCCAGGACCGAGTCGCGCACCACGCGACGCAGCACCTTGCCCACCTGCGACCGCGGGAGCTCCTCGAGCACCACGAGCCGACGCGGCAGGGCGTAGCGCGCGAGGTGTCGCTCGCCCCACGCACGGATCGCGTCGAGGTCCACCCCGTGGGCGCCCGGCTCGAGCACCACGGCGGCCACCACGGTCTCGCCCAGGTCCCCGCCGGGCACGCCGACCACCGCGACGTCCGCGACTCCCGGCATGCCGCGCAGGTGGTCCTCGACCTGCGACGGGTACACCTTGAAGCCACCGCTGACGATGACCTCCTTGATGCGGTCCACCAGGACGACCCAGCCGGTCTCGTCGACCGTCACGATGTCCCCGGTGCGCAGCCAGCCGTCGTCGAGCAGCTGCTCCGCCGTCTCCTCGGGGCGGCCCCAGTAGCCGGCGAACACCTGCGGGCCCTGGATCAGCAGCTCACCGCGCTCCCCCGGCTCCACCTCCCGCGTCACGTCCGTGGGGTCCACCACGCGGATGTGGGTGCTGGGGAACGGCAGCCCGAGCGTGCCTGGCCGGCGTCGGTCGGTCAGGGGGTTGCCGAGCGCGACCGGTGAGGTCTCGGTCATGCCGTACCCCTCGGAGACCAGGCCCCCGGTGACCCGCTCCCACTTCTGGGCGGTCGCCGCGGGCAGCGCCATGGCGCCGGAGATCGCGTACCGGAACGACGTGAGGTCGGCCCCGGACGCCTCCGCGGCCGTGGCGAGCCGGTCCAGCATGGGCGGGACGGCGGGGAGGAAGGTTCCCGGCAGGCGCTGCTGCGCGTCGAGCACCATGGCGGGGTCGAAGGACGGGAAGGCGACCATCGTGGCTCCGACGCGGACCGCGTACGTGAGGCAGAGCGTCAGCCCGAAGGCGTGGAAGAACGGCAGGACCCCGTAGACGACGTCGGTCCCCGGCTCGACGCCGGTCCAGGCGTGGCCCTGGACCGCGTTCGCCACGAGGTTGCGGTGCGTGAGCATCGCGCCCTTGGGGGTGCCCGTCGTGCCGCCCGTGTACTGCAGGAGAGCGACGTCGGAGGCCGACGGCACCGGGTGCGCAGGATCGAGGGGTGCCGCCTTGGCGACGAGCCGGTGCCACATCGGGAACGCAGGGGGCACCTTGCCGCACATCGCCTGCCGCAGCCGGCGCGCGCGGGGCACGGGCAGGTGCAGGGCGATCCGCTTGCCCCGCGGCAGGTCGGCGGACAGGTCCATCGCGACGACGGCCTTGAGCGAGGTCCGCGCGAGCGTCTCGAGGACGCGCGGGACCGCCTTCTCCCACACGAGTGCGACGACGGCTCCCGAGTCGGCCAGCTGGTGGGCGAGCTCGCCCGCCGTGTAGGTCGGGTTGTGCTCGACGACGACCGCACCGATGCGCAGCGCGGCGTAGAACGCGACGACGTGCCCCGTGCAGTTGGGCATCACCAGGGCGACGCGATCGCCGGGCTTGACGCCCAGGTCGAGCAGCACCTGGGCGCCCCGGGCCACCGCATCGGCCAGCTCGGCGTACGTGGTCGGCTCACCGAGGAAGTCCACCGCGACCCGGTCGGGCCAGCGCAGCGCAGCGCGGTCGAGCGCCGCGGTGAGCGGCTCGTCGGGGATCGGCACCTCGCGGGGGACGCCCGTGTCGGCGGTGTGCGGTCGTCCTGGTCCCACGGTCGTCATCCCCCGAGCGTAACCTACGCTTCCGTAAGTTACTGGACAGTAGGTTGAGTGTCGTGGGTCCGGACCCAGCGCGTGACCGAGACTCCGTCCGGCTCCACGTCGACGCCTGCACGACGGAACGAGACCCTCTCGAGCACTCGTTCACTGCTCAGGTTGCCGACCATCGTCACCGCGCGCACGTCGGCGGCCCAGTGCGCCAGAACCCAGTCCGAGACGACCCGCACCGCGGCGGTCGCCAGGCCCGAACCGCGCCCCTCCGGGAGCAGCGCGTAGTACACGTACGGGCCGTCGACCCGGAGCACGATCCCGATCGTGCCGACGGCGGACCCGGCACGCTCGACGGCCCACCGCGCACCTCGGCCGTCGGCGCGCTGGGCCAGGCTGCGGGCCACGCGCTCGCGCGCCTCCGCCGGCTCGATCGCGGCGGGGTAGTACGTCCACCGGTGCACGTCGGGGATCCGGGACAGGGCGTGGTCGAGCACCCAGTCGTCCGTGCGCAGCGCTCGCACCCGAGCACCGGGCAGCTCCAGCACGTCCGGGAGCTCCACGTCAGGACTCCGGTGGTCCCAGCACCGAGGTGGCGAGCGTGGCGTGCGCCGACTCGTCGTCCGACGGGTGGAACAGCCCCGCCAGCACGTCGCGGTACAGCCGCGCGACCTCGTTGCCGCTGACGTACGAGCTGCCCCCGGAGACCCGGATCGCGTTCTCGACGACCACCCGGGCCGACTCGGTGGCACGCACCTTGAGCCCCACCAGCTGCGCGAACCAGCGGGCTCCGTGGTCTGCCTGCTCGTCGACGTCGCGGGCCAGGGCGAACACCTGCAGCTCCGTGCCGTCCTGCGCCAGCACGGCATCGGCGATCCGCCACCGGATGTCGGGGTCCTGGGCGTACGAGCGGCCCTCGTGCTTCATCGACGTCCGGCGCCGGGCGGCCGCGACCCCGAGCTCGATCGCCCGTCGGCCGATGCCCGTGTACACGGCGCCGAGCAGGATCTCGAACACGGCGAACAGGGCGAACACGAACGGGTCCGCGCTCGGCCCGGGGGGCAACGAGCGGTACACGCGGTCAGCCGGCGCGAGCGCTCCGTCGAGCACCGTCGTGGCCGACTGCGTCGCGCGCATGCCGAGCGTGTCCCAGTCGTCGAGGGTCTCGGTGCCCCCGTCGGAGCGGGACACCACGCCGTGCACCAGCCGGGGGTCGTCCGGGTCGGAGTCGTCGAGCCCGAACGTCGCCAGCCGTGTCCACACCGGTGACAGCGAGGTGAAGATCTTCCTGCCCGTGTACCGGTACGCACCGTCGGGCTGCCGCTCCGCGCGCGTCCGCGAGCCGAACATCACCAGGTCGTTGCCCGCCTCGGAGTTGCCGAACGCGAAGACCTCCCCGGCGGCGGCGTCGCGCAGGATGAACTCGACGGAGTCGTCGCCTCGCCCCACCAGCAGCGCCGCCAGCCCGGTGACCACCAGGTGCATGTTCACCGCGAGGGCGGTCGCCGGCGCGGCCGCGGCGAGCCGCACCTGCTCGCGTGCCACCTCCTCCAGCGTCAGCCCGGCGCCGCCCAGCCGCTCCGGGACGAACGCCCGCAGGTACCCGGCGGCCACCAGGTCCGCGAGGTCCTCGTGCGGAAAGGTGTTGTCGCGGTCGTGCACCGGCGCGCGGTCGTGGAGACGGGTCAGCAGGTCCTCGGTGAGCAGCGTGCGCAGGTTCCGTGCCATGCCAGCACTCTGCCACCGGCTCCGGCAGGATGACGCCATGCCCACCTATGCCGTCCGCTACACCTACGACGAGCGCACCGACGTGCGCGACCTGGTCCGCCCCGAGCACCGCGCCTACCTGTCCGCCCTGGTCGAGCACGGGACGCTGCTGGGCTCAGGGCCGTTCACGGAGGGCGACCCCGGAGCCCTGCTGGTGTTCCGAGCGGAGTCGCCGGAGGCCGTCGCCGCGATCCTCGCGGACGACCCGTTCGTCCGCGAGGGTGTCGTGGCGCACACCGACGTCCGGAGCTGGGACGTCGTCCTCGGCCCCTGGAGCGCCTGAAGGTCAGTCCGTCGGCTCGGCCACCGGCTCGTCGGGCGCGGTCAGGGCCCGTCGCTCGTCCACCCGCACCTTGGCGATGCTGGCCACGGCGGTCACCGCGAGGATGAGCACGATCGCGCTCAACGAGAGCCAGATCGGGATGTCCGGCGCCCAGGCGACCGGCTCGCCGCCGTTGATGAACGGGACCTCGTTCTCGTGCAGCGCGTGCAGCACCAGCTTGACGCCGATGAAGCCGAGCAGGACCGCGAGGCCGATGTTGAGGTAGACCAGCCGCGTGAGCAGGTCGCCCAGCAGGAAGTACAGCTGGCGCAGGCCCATGAGGGCGAACAGGTTCGCCATGAGCACCAGGTACGGCTCGCTGGTCAGCCCGAAGATCGCGGGGATCGAGTCGAACGCGAAGAGCAGGTCCGTGGCGCCGAGCGCCACCAGCACGACGAACATCGGGGTGATGAGGCGGCGGCCGCCCTCGACCACCGTCAGCTTGACGCCGTGGTAGCTCGACGTGGCGGGGAAGACGCGCTGGACGATGCGCAGCAGGAGCGGCGGGTGGAACTCGTCGTCCTCGTCGACCTCCCCCTCGCGGCCGACCTTCCACGCCGTGTACACGAGGAAAGCGCCGAACAGGTAGAACACCCAGCTGAAGGCGTCGATCACCGCGGCGCCCGCCCAGATGAACAGCCCACGGAACAGCAGCGCCAGGATGATCCCGATGAGCAGCGCGGTCTGCTGGTATGCACGCGGCACCGCGAACTTGCCCATGATCAGCAGGAACACGAAGAGGTTGTCGACCGACAGCGAGTACTCGGTCAGCCATCCCGCGTAGAACTGGCCCGCGTACTCGGCACCCGAGGTGGCCCACACACCGATCCCGAAGAGCACCGCGAGACCGATGTAGAAGGTCAGGTACCGCACGCACTCGGCGGTCGACGGCACGTGCGGGCGACGGCCCACGACGGCGACGTCGACGACGAGGAGCGCACCGGCCAGGCCCAGGGAGACGATCCAGACCAGGGGGTCGACGTTCACGTGGTGGTCCTCAGCTCTCGGTCGACGAGGCGATGCGCTCGTCGTTGCGGGTCTTCAGGAGGCTGGCCACGGTGGCCACGGCGAGGGTGCCGAGGATCACCGTGAGGGACAGCCAGATGGGGATCTCGGGAGCCCACGCGACGGGCTCGCCGTTGTTGACGAACGCGAGCTCGTTGACGTGCAGGGCGTGGAGCACCAACTTGACGCCGATGAACCCGAGGATGACGGCCAGCCCCTGGGACAGGTACACGAGCCGCTCCAGCAGACCACCGATGAGGAAGTACAGCTGGCGCAGGCCGAGCAGGGCGAACGCGTTGGCGGTGAAGACGATGTACGGCTCCTCGGTCAGCCCGTAGATCGCCGGGATCGAGTCGAGCGCGAACAGGATGTCCGTCGAGCCGATGGCCACCATCACGAGCAGCATCGGCGTGAGCAGCCGCTTGCCGTCGATCTTCACCGTGAGGCGGTCGCCGTGGTACTCCTCCGTCGTCGGGAGGATCCGCTTGAGGGTGCGCACCGCGAGGCCGTCGCGCTCCGCGCGGGGGTCGAGGTGGTCCGGGTCGTGGTGCTCCCGGGCGAGCTTCACGGCGGTGTACACCAGGAACGCGCCGAACAGGTAGAACACCCAGGAGAACCGCTCGATCGCGGCTGCGCCGGCCAGGATGAAGACCGTCCGCAGGATTAGCGCGATGACCACGCCGACCAGCAGGACCTTCTGCTGGTAGTTCCTGGGCACCGCGAACTTCGTCATGATGATGAGGAAGACGAAGAGGTTGTCGACCGACAGGCTCTTCTCGGTCACGTACCCGGCGAAGTACTCGGTGCCGGGGCCCCAGCCGTAGACCACGCCGACCACCACGCCGAACACGAGCGCGAGGCCGACGTAGAAGATCGACCAGCGGGCCGACTCCTGGAACGTCGGGGCGTGCGGGGTGCGCACGTGGGCGAAGAAGTCGAAGAGGATCAGTCCGACGACGAAGACCGCCGTCCCTGCCCACACCCAGCTGGACACATCCATGCAGAAACCTCCGGTACGAGAGTGGCGTCGGTACCGAAGGTCTCCCCCGCCCGCGCGGTCGCCCGCTGCGGACCGATCGCGCCGGGCCCCGCGCTAGCGGGTCCGTGATGACGACGGGATCGTGTGTGGGGTACTCCCCTTCAACGGGCGCAAGCATAAAGCACACCCGTGCGTGCCCCCTGCGGTGTCCACCGCGGGCGGCTCAGGCCGTCGCGGCCTGCATCTGGCGGAGCTCCTTCTTCATGCCGGAGATCTCGTCCCGCAGTCGCGCGGCGAGCTCGAACTGCAGCTCGCCGGCCGCCGCATGCATCTGGTCCGACAGCTGCTGGATGAGGTCCGCCAGCTCGCCCGCCGCGGCACCCGTGAGCCGGGTCCGCTCGTCACGGGGCGCACCCTTGGAGCCGAACCCCGGCACCGGCGCCTTGCCGCGGCTGCTCTGGCGTCCGGCACCGCCGAGCAGCTCGGCCGTGTCCGCGTCCTCGCGCGCCAGCAGGTCGGTGATGTCGCCGATCTTCTTGCGCAGCGGGGTCGGGTCGATGCCGTGCTCCAGGTTGTAGGCCACCTGCTTCTCGCGGCGCCGGGCCGTCTCGTCGATCGCCTGCGCCATACCGTCGGTGATCCGGTCGGCGTACATGTGCACCTGGCCGGAGACGTTCCGCGCCGCGCGCCCGATGGTCTGGATGAGCGACCGCCCGGAGCGCAGGAACCCCTCCTTGTCGGCGTCGAGGATGGCGACCAGCGACACCTCCGGCAGGTCGAGGCCCTCGCGCAGCAGGTTGATGCCGACCAGGACGTCGTACTCGCCCATGCGCAGCTCGCGCAGGAGCTCCACCCGGCGCAGTGTGTCGACCTCCGAGTGCAGGTAGCGGACCCGGACACCCTTCTCCAGGAAGTAGTCCGTCAGGTCCTCGGCCATCTTCTTGGTGAGCGTGGTGACCAGCACCCGCTCGTCCTTCTCGACGCGGTCGTGGATCTCGCCCAGCAGGTCGTCGATCTGCCCGGTGGTCGGCTTCACCACGACCTCGGGGTCCACCAGGCCGGTCGGCCGGATGATCTGCTCCACGACACCGTCGGAGATCGACATCTCGTAGTTGCCGGGCGTCGCGGACAGGTAGACCGTCTGGCCGATCCGCTCGACGAACTCCTCCCAGCGCAGCGGCCGGTTGTCCGTCGCGCTGGGCAGCCGGAACCCGTGGTCCACCAGCGCCCGCTTGCGCGACATGTCCCCCTCGAACATCGCCCCGATCTGCGGCACCGTGACGTGCGACTCGTCGATGACCAGCAGGAAGTCCTCGGGGAAGTAGTCGATGAGGGTGTTCGGCGCGCTGCCCGGGCTGCGGCCGTCGATGTGCCGCGAGTAGTTCTCGATGCCCGAGCACGAGCCGATCTGCCGCATCATCTCGATGTCGTAGGTGGTGCGCATGCGCAGCCGCTGGGCCTCGAGCAGCTTGTTCTGCCGCTCCAGCTCCGCCAGCCGCTCCTCCAGCTCCAGCTCGATGCCGCGGATCGCGCGCTCCATCCGCTCGGGCCCGGCGACGTAGTGGGTGGCGGGGAAGATGTGCATCTGCTGCTCGGAGTGCACCACGTCACCGGTCAGCGGGTGCAGGGTGGCGATCGCCTCGATCTCGTCGCCGAAGAACTCGATCCGGATGGCCAGCTCCTCGTACACCGGGATGATCTCGACCGTGTCCCCGCGCACGCGGAACGTGCCGCGCGTGAACGCCATGTCGTTGCGGGTGTACTGCATCGTGACGAACTTGCGCAGCAGCTGGTCGCGGTCCACCTGGTCGCCCACCGAGAGCGTCACCATGCGGTCGACGTACTCCTGCGGGGTGCCCAGGCCGTAGATGCAGCTCACCGACGCGACCACGATGACGTCCCTGCGGGTGAGCAGCGAGCTGGTGGCCGAGTGCCGCAGCCGCTCGACCTCGTCGTTGATCGACGAGTCCTTCTCGATGTACGTGTCCGTCTGCGCGATGTACGCCTCGGGCTGGTAGTAGTCGTAGTACGAGACGAAGTACTCGACGGCGTTGTTGGGCAGCAGCTCCCGGAACTCCGTGGCCAGCTGCGCGGCGAGCGTCTTGTTCGGCGCCATGACGAGCGTCGGTCGCTGCACCTGCTCGATCAGCCAGGCGGTGGTCGCCGACTTCCCGGTGCCCGTGGCGCCGAGCAGGACGACGTCCTTCTCCCCCGCCTTGATGCGCTCCGTCAGCTCCTTGATCGCCTTGGGCTGGTCGCCGGACGGCGTGTACTCGGAGATCACCTCGAACGGCGCGACGGTCCGCTGGAGATCGGTGACTGGACGCATGCCACCACGGTACGTGGCACCACTGACACCCGTGTCCTAGGCGAGCGTCCCCGCGGACACCCACACGTCGGTCGTGGTGGACAGCACGGCCCGGAGGACGGCGAGCAGGCCGGTGGCGGCGTCGGCGGTCGACATCGAGGGCGCGCCGGGGTCGACCTGGGCGGGGGTGCGCGGCAGGTGCACGAACCCGCTGCGCACCTGCGGTCGGGCGGACAGGAGGTGCTGGAGCGCGTAGAACGTCGCGTTGCAGACGTACAGCCCCGCGGTGTTCGAGATCTCGACCGGCACCCCGGCCTCCCGCACGGCCAGCGCGCACGCCTTGACGGGGAGCGTGGAGAAGAACGCGGCCGGCGCCCCGGCGACCACCGGCACGTCCACCGGTGCGGAGCCGTCGACGTCCGGGATGCGCGCGTCGATGACGTTCACGGCCACGCGCTCGAGCCCGACGGCCGCCCTGCCGCCGGCCTCCCCGACGCACACCACCAGGTCAGGCTCGACCTCCGCGACCGCCACCCGGAGCTGTTGGCGGGCGCCCCGGAACGACACGGGCAGCTCGCGCACGACGAGCTCCTCCGGACCCTTCCACCGTGTGGCGGCCTCGGAGACGGCGAGCCAGGACGCGTTGACGCCCTGCCCGTCGAACGGTCCGAACCCGGTCAGCAGGACGACGGTCACGGGGTCTCGGCAGCGAGCTCGTCGGCCCGCTCGACCGCCAGGCGATCCCAGAGCTCGTCCACCTGGGCCCGCAGGGAGTCGTCGCTCCCCGTGCCGTCCAGCACGACGTCCGCGACGGCCAGCCGGTCGTCGTCGCTCGCCTGCGCCGACACCCGCGCCTCGGCCTCGGCCCGGTCCATGCCACGTAGCCGCACCAGACGCTCGACCCGCAGCACGGCGGGCGCGTGCACCACCACGAGCACGTGGAACGCGTCCGCCTGGCCGGTCTCCACCAGGAGCGGGATGTCGTGCACGACGACCGCGCCGTGGTCGATCACGGCAGCAGCCGCCTCCCGCTCGGCGGAGAGCCGACGGACCACCGGGTGCACGATCGCGTCCAGCCGCGCCCGGGCTGCCGGGTCGCTGAACACGATCGACGCCAGCGCTGGCCGGTCCAGCGAGCCGTCGACGGCGAGCACGCCGGCGCCGAACTCCTCGACGACCGCGTCCAGCCCGGCGGTCCCGGGCGCCACGGCCTCCCGCGCCAGGACGTCGGAGTCGATCACCACCGCCCCGAGCTCACCCAGTCGCCGTGCCGCGACGGACTTGCCGGCCGCGATCCCGCCTGTCAGACCGATGCGTTGCATCCGCCCATCCTGCCCTGCTGGCCCGACCGGCACAGCCGGAGACGCCGATGGCCGGCCACCTCGGAAGGTGACCGGCCATCGAGCGGGTGGGTTCAGTTACCCGTGAGCTTCTCGCGCAGAGCGGCGAGCGCCTCGTCGGACGCGAGCGTGCCCGCGGCCTCCTCGGTGGACGACGAGTACGTCGACGGCACCGGGCCGGACGACGAGCTCGACGAGCTCGAGGACGACGACGTCGCACCCTCGGCGGCGCCGCTGGCGGCCTCCGCGTCGGCCTTCGCGGCGTCGGCGACCTGCTTGCGGTGCGCCTCCCAGCGCTCGTGGGCCTGCGCGTACTGCGCCTCCCACACCTCGCGCTGGGCCTCGAAGCCCTCGAGCCACTCGTTCGTGGCCGGGTCGAAGCCCTCGGGGTACTTGTAGTTGCCGGCCTCGTCGTACTCCGCCGCCATGCCGTACAGCGCGGGGTCGAAGTCCTCGCTGGCCGGGTCGAAGCCCTCGTTCGCCTGCTTGAGCGACAGCGAGATGCGGCGACGCTCCAGGTCGATGTCGATGACCTTGACGAAGACGTCGTCGCCGACCTGGACGACCTGCTCCGGAATCTCGACGTGGCGCACGGCCAGCTCGGAGATGTGCACCAGGCCCTCGATGCCGTCCTCGACGCGCACGAACGCGCCGAACGGGACCAGCTTGGTGACCTTGCCCGGGACGACCTGGCCGATGGCGTGCGTGCGGGCGAATGCCTGCCACGGGTCCTCCTGCGTCGCCTTCAGCGACAGGGAGACACGCTCACGGTCGAAGTCGACGTCGAGAACCTCGACGGTGACCTCCTGGCCGACCTCGACGACCTCGGACGGGTGGTCGATGTGCTTCCAGGACAGCTCGGAGACGTGCACGAGCCCGTCCACGCCACCCAGGTCCACGAAGGCGCCGAAGTTGACGATCGAGGACACGACACCGGGGCGGACCTGGCCCTTCTGCAGCGTCTGCAAGAAGGTGGAGCGCACCTCGGACTGCGTCTGCTCGAGCCAGGCACGGCGCGACAGGACCACGTTGTTGCGGTTCTTGTCGAGCTCGATGATCTTGGCCTCGATCTCCTTGCCGACGTACGGCTGGAGGTCGCGGACGCGACGCATCTCCACCAGCGACGCGGGCAGGAAGCCGCGCAGCCCGATGTCGAGGATGAGGCCGCCCTTGACGACCTCGATGACGGTGCCGGTGACGACGCCGTCCTCTTCCTTGATCTTCTCGATCGTGCCCCAGGCGCGCTCGTACTGTGCGCGCTTCTTGGACAGGATCAGCCGGCCTTCCTTGTCCTCCTTCTGGAGGACGAGGGCCTCGACCACGTCGCCGACCTTGACGACCTCACCGGGGTCCACGTCGTGCTTGATGGACAGCTCACGGGAGGGGATGACGCCCTCGGTCTTGTAACCGATGTCGAGAAGGACCTCGTCGCGGTCGACCTTGACGATGGTGCCCTCGACGATGTCGCCATCGTTGAAGTACTTGATGGTGGCGTCGATCGCGGCGAGGAAGTCCTCGGCCGAGCCGATGTCGTTGATCGCGACCTGCGGGGTGGCGGGCTTCGCGGGGGTGGTGATGCTCATGTAGGGATGGGCTCCGATGCGGACAGGGAAGTTGTACGGACTGGACGTGTGTGCCGGCGGCACGGTGACATGCACAAGACATGCGAGATGGTGAGCGCGATCTGATGGGACGCCCTCGACTCCCCGGAGGAAGCCCTCGTACGAGCAGTACGAGTGAGGACACGCCGACGCAACAAGGCGCGCGGCACCGCCGTCTACCTTATCGGGACGACGATGCGCTGGTCAAAGCAGGTCAGGACAGGGCGCTGGCCACCGAGAGCAGCTCGTCCGAGACGTACTTGACCTTCCCGGCCACCTCGCTCAGCGGCACCATCACCACGGACTCGCCCCGCAGGGCGGTCATGACGTTCGACTGCCCCTCGGTGGCCGCGTCGATCGCGGCGACGCCGAACCGGGACCCGAGGATCCGGTCGACGTGCGTCGGGATGCCGCCGCGCTGGACGTGCCCCAGCACCACGACGCGGGTGTCGAAGCCGGTGCGGTTCTCGATCTCCACCTTGAGCCGCTGGCCGATGGCCCCCGCGACGATGTCGCCGAACTTGCCCATCGGGGTCTCGTAGTCCATCGAGGTGCCCGGCGCGGGGACCGCACCCTCGGCGACGACGATGATCGAGAAGCTGGCGTGCGCGCGGTGGCGGTGCTTGAGGAACTTCTCGATCTTGTCGATGTCGAAGGGCCGCTCGGGCGCCAGGACGATCTCGGCTCCCCCGGCGATGCCCGACGTCGCGGCGATCCAGCCGGCGTGCCGCCCCATGACCTCGACGATCATCACGCGGTTGTGGCTCTCCGCGGTGGTGTGGATGCGGTCGATCGCCTCGGTGGCGATGGAGACCGCGGTGTCGAACCCGATGGACTGGTCGGTGCCCCACACGTCGTTGTCGATGGTCTTCGGGATCGCGACGATCCGGATCCCCGCCTCGGCCACCTTGCTGGCGGCGTGCAGGGTCCCGTCCCCACCGATGCAGATGAGGGCCTCGATCTTCTCCGCCTCGAGGGTGGCCAGCACCGCGTCGAGCCCACCGTCGGCGGCGTGGGGGTGGTACCGGGCCGTGCCGAGCAGGGTGCCGCCGACGGCCAGCTGGTTGCGGATGTGCTCGCGGGACAGCGGCATGCTGTGCCCGTCCACCACGCCGCGCCAGCCGTTCCGGAACCCGGTGATCGTGTGGCCGTACTCGCCCTCGCCACGCTTGACAACGGCGCGGATCGCGGCGTTGAGGCCGGGGACGTCGCCGCCGCCCGTGAGCAGTCCGACTCGCACGCTGGCACTCCTTGATCGCGGGAACTACTGGGGGGAAGCGCGTCGTCGGGCTGCCGTGCGACAGCGTATCCGCGTCCCTGGCACCGCAGACGTGACACTGGTCCCATGAGCGACGACCACCTGGCCGAGGCAGGCTACCTCGACGTCCCGTCCGCAGCGGGCGGGTCGGCGAGCCGCGGCTGGTGGGACGCCAACGCGCAGGAGTACCTCGACGAGCACGGCACGTTCCTCGGACCGGCCGACTTCTGCTGGTGCCCCGAGGGCCTGCGGGAGAAGGACGCGCACCTGCTCGGTGACCTGGCGGGGCGTCGGGTGCTCGAGGTCGGTGCCGGTGCCGCACAGTGCGCGCGCTGGCTCGCCGGACAGGGCGTGGACGTCGTCGCGACCGACGTGTCCGGCGGGATGCTCGCCGCGGGAGCCCGGTACGACGACGAGGTCGGCCCGATCACGCCCCTGGTGCAGGCCGACGCCCGGGCGCTGCCGTTCGCCGACGCGTCCTTCGACGTGGCCTTCACGGCGTTCGGGGCGCTGCCCTTCGTCCCCGACGCCGACCGGGTCCACGCCGAGGTCGCCCGCGTGCTGCGCCCCGGCGGGCGCTGGGTGTTCGCCGTGACGCACCCCGTGCGGTGGGCGTTCCCCGACGACCCGGGCGAGGCCGGGCTGACCGCGAACCGCTCCTACTTCGACCGGACGCCGTACGCCGAGATCGGCGAGTCGGGCGCGGTCCTGTACGCCGAGTACCACCGGACGCTCGGCGACCACGTCGGCGAGCTGGTCGCTGCCGGCTTCGTCCTGGACCGGCTGGTGGAACCGGAGTGGCCCGTCGGTCACGACCGCACGTGGGGCGGCTGGGGACCCGTGCGCGGGGCGCGGCTGCCCGGGACCGCCATCTTCGTGACGCACCGCGGGCGGCCGTCTGCGTAGACGGCCGCCCGCGGTCCAGGCGCGCGTGGGTCAGTGCACCGTGGCCTTCTCGGAGCCGGCGCCGGTCAGGGACCGGACCTCCATCTCCGCGTACTTCTCGGGGTGCGGCGGCTCCTTACTCAGGTAGGTGCCGACGATCCCGAGGAGGAACGCGAGGGGGATCGAGATCAGCCCCGGGTTCTCCAGCGGGATCAGGTGGAAGTCGACGTCCGTGTTCCGGATCATCGACAGGCTCGCACCGGTCACCGGGTCGACCTTGCCGGACACCACCGGCGAGAACGCGATGAGCACGATGCACGAGATGAGCCCTCCGTACATGCTCCACAGCGCGCCGGACGTGTTGAACCTCTTCCAGAACAGCGAGTAGAGGATCGTCGGCAGGTTGGCGCTGGCGGCGACCGCGAAGGCCAGCGCCACCAGGAACGCCACGTTCTGCCCGTTGGCGAAGATGCCGCCGATGATGGCCAGGATGCCGATGGCGACCACCGTGATCCGCGCGACGCGGACCTCGCCGTCCGGCGACACCTCGCCGTGCTTGATCACCGAGGCGTAGATGTCGTGCGCGAACGTCGCCGCCGCGGTGATGGTCAGGCCGGCGACCACCGCGAGGATGGTGGCGAACGCGACCGCCGAGATGACGCCCAGCAGGACGACGCCGCCCAGCTCGAACGCGAGCAGCGGCGCCGCCGAGTTCACGCCACCAGGCGCGGCCTTGATGACGTCGGGCCCGACGAGCGCTCCCGCGCCGTAGCCGAGCACGAGGGTGAACAGGTAGAAGATGCCGATGAGCCAGATGGCCCACACGACCGACCGGCGGGCCTCCTTGGCCGAGGGCACCGTGTAGAACCGCATGAGCACGTGCGGCAGGCCGGCGGTGCCCAGGACGAGCGCCAGGGCGAGCGACAGGAAGTTCAGCTGGCTCATCGCGCTGACGCCGTACTGCTTGCCGGGCGCGATGAGCGCCTCGCCGCCCTCACCGGCCGTGTCGATGGCGCCCTGGAGCAGGTCGGAGAGGTTGAAGCCGAACTTGGCCAGTACCCAGAGCGTCATCACCGCCGCGCCCGCGATGAGCAGGATCGCCTTGATGATCTGGACCCAGGTGGTCCCCTTCATGCCGCCGACCAGCACGTACAGGATCATCAGCGCGCCGACGACGGCGATGACCAGGCCCTGTGCCGCGACGCCCTCGACGCCCAGCAGCAGTGCGACCAGGCCACCCGCGCCGGCCATCTGCGCCAGCAGGTAGAAGAACACGACCGTCAGGGTGGCCAGCGCCGCGGCCATGCGGACGGGCCGCTGCTTGAGCCGGAACGACAGCACGTCGGCCATGGTGAAGCGGCCGGTGTTCCGCAGCAGCTCGGCCACCAGCAGGAGCGCCACGAGCCACGCCACCAGGAAGCCGATCGAGTACAGGAAGCCGTCGTAGCCGTTGATCGCGATGGCGCCGCAGATGCCCAGGAACGACGCCGCGGACAGGTAGTCGCCCGCGATCGCGGTGCCGTTCTGCGGGCCGGTGAACGAGCGCCCGGCGGCGTAGTAGTCGGCGGCCGTCTTGTTGTTGCGGGACGCGCGGAAGACGATCACCAGCGTGATGAGCACGAAGGCGCCGAAGATCGCGATGTTGACGGCCGGGTTGCCGATGTCCTCCGACTCGGCCGCGCGCAGCAGGCTGCTCAGCGAGGCGCTCATGCGACACCCCCGTCCAGCGCGGTGCCGTCCTCGATGTGGAGCCGCAGCCGCTCGGCCACGGCGTCCTGCTTGTTGTTGGCCCAGCGCGCGTAGAGCATCGTGATGACGAAGGTCGAGACGAACTGCCCCAGCCCGAACAGCAGGCCGACGTTGATGTTGCCCCAGACCTTGGTCGCCATGAAGTCGTGCGCGTAGTTGGCGAGCAGCACGTACAGGAAGTACCAGGCCAGGAAGAAGGCCGTCATCGGGAAGACGAAGCGGCGGAACCGGCGCTTGAGGGCCTGGAACTCGTCGCTGCTCTGCACTCGTTGGTAGTCGGTCTCGCGTTCTCCGAAGGTGTCGGTCACCAGCGCCTCCCAGCAGGGACGTCAGCGGCTCCGTCGCCACTGTGTGCCCGACACTGTGGCGTAGATCACCCCAAAATGCACCCGATACTTACGACGAACCTCCCGAAAGGCCAGGAATCCGCACGATCGAGGGACGTGTCAGTGGCCGGCGTCGTGCCAGGACCCGCCCGCACCGACCGTGACGTCGAGCGGCACGTCCAGCGGCCCGTCCGTGGCAGCGTCGCCCGCGGCGCCCATCTGCTCGCGCACCAGCGCCTCGACCTCGTCCCGCTCCCCCGGCGCGACCTCGAGCACGAGCTCGTCGTGCACCTGCAGGAGCATCCGTGAGCGCAGGCCCCGGCCGGCGAGCTCCCGGTCGACCCCCAGCATCGCCACCTTGATCAGGTCGGCCGCGCTGCCTTGGATCGGCGCGTTGAGGGCCATCCGCTCGGCGACCTCCCGGCGCTGGCGGTTGTCGCTGGTCAGGTCCGGCAGGTAGCGGCGCCGTCCCAGGATCGTTGCCGTGTAGCCGGTCTGCCGGGCGACGTCGACGACCCCCGTCAGGTAGTCCCGGACGCCGCCGAACCGGGAGAAGTAGTCCTGCATGAGCGCCGCGGCCTCGGACACCTCGATGGCCAGCTGCTGCGAGAGGCCGTACGAGGACAGCCCGTACGCCAGGCCGTAGCTCATCGCCTTGATCTTGGAGCGCATCGCCGGGGTGACCTCGTGGGTGGGCACGCCGAAGACGCGCGACCCGACGTAGCTGTGCAGGTCCTCCCCGGAGCGGAACGCCTCGATCAGCCCCTCGTCACCCGAGAGGTGCGCCATGATCCGCATCTCGATCTGGGAGTAGTCGGCGGTCAGCAGCGTCTCGTAGCCGTCGCCGACCACGAACGCGCGCCGGATCTGGCGGCCGGCCTCCGTGCGGATGGGGATGTTCTGCAAGTTCGGGTCCGCCGAGGACAGCCGTCCCGTGGCGGCGATCGTCTGCTGGAACGTGGTGTGGATCCGCCCGTCGGGAGCGATGGACCGCAGGAGCCCCTCGACCGTCTGCCGCAGCCGGATGGCGTCCCGGTGCGCGAGCAGCTGCTCGAGGAACGGGTGCTGCGTCCGCGCGAACAGGTCGGTGAGCGCCGCGGCGTCGGTGGTCCAGCCCGTCTTGATCTTCTTCGTCTTGGGCATGCCCAGCTGGTCGAAGAGCACCTCCTGGAGCTGCTTGGGCGACCCGAGGTTCACCTCGCGACCGATGACCGCGTACGCCTCCGCGGCGGCGTTCTGCACCTGGCCGTCGAACGCCTTCTCGAGGCCCGAGAGGTAGCCGGAGTCGATCGCGATGCCGGTGCGCTCCATGCGTGCCAGGACGTCCACCAGCGGTAGCTCGAGACCCTCCAGGAGTGAGGTCGCACCGCGGTCCGTCAGCTCCCCGCCGAGCACGTCCGCGAGGTCCCGGACCGCCGCGGCACGCACCGCGGCCCGCCGGCCCTCGTCGGAACCGTCCAGCTCGAGGTCCAGCGCTCCTTGCGCACCGTCCGTCGCCTCGGCACCCAGCTCGCGGTGCAGGTAGCCGATCGCCAGGTCCGTCAGGTCGTACGCACGGCGGTCGGGCTGGCACAGGTACGCGGCGAGCTCGGTGTCGAACACCACGCCCGCCAGCGGCAGGCCACGACCGGCGAGCGCGTGCCACGCCTCCTTGGCCGCGTGCACGATCTTCGGCGCCGACGCGTCCGCGAGCCACGCCGCCAGGGCGGTCTCGTCCGGAGGGTGGATCTCCTGGAGGTCGAAGGCGGCCGCCTGGCCCTCCGGGTCCGCCACGGCGATCCCCCAGGCGTCACCGCCGGCCGGGGCGCCCGATCCGCGCACGTCGACACCCAGCGCCCGCCCGGACCGCTCCGCGAG
Organism: uncultured Cellulomonas sp.; assembly: GCF_963527515.1. NCBI lineage: Bacteria > Bacillati > Actinomycetota > Actinomycetes > Micrococcales > Cellulomonadaceae > Cellulomonas > uncultured Cellulomonas sp. The sequence continues at coordinate 45,143 of NZ_CAURTV010000001.1, forward strand.
CCACGCGGCGAGCTCGCCCGAGCCCAGGACCGTGAGGTCGAGCTGGGCAGCGGCGACCGTGCCCGGGCCCTCCCCGGCCTCGTCGGGCAGCATCGCGAAGAGCCGGTCGCGGATGGCCCGGAACTCGAGCTCCTCGAGGATCGCGTGCAGCGCCGGGCGGTCCCACGGCCGCGCCGCCAGGTCCTCCGGCCCGAGCGGGAGCTCCAGGTCGGTGAGCAGGTGGTTGAGCTGGCGGTTGAGCCGGACCTGCTCGAGGTTCTCGCGCAGCGACTCCCCCGCCTTGCCGGCCACCTGGTCCGCGGCCGCGAGGATCCCGTCGAGCCCGTCGTACTGCGTGATCCACTTCGCCGCGGTCTTGGGACCGACGCCGGGGATGCCGGGGAGGTTGTCGCTGGTCTCCCCGACCAGCGCCGCCAGGTCGGGGTAGCGCCCCGGGGGCACGCCGTACTTCGCCTCGACGGCCGCGGGCGTCATCCGGGCCAGCTCCGAGACGCCCTTGACCGGGTAGAGCACCGTGACGTCGTCGTTGACCAGCTGCAGCGCGTCCCGGTCTCCCGTGCAGATGAGCACCTGCATGCCCTGCGCGCGCGCCTGGACCGACAGGGTGGCCAGGATGTCGTCCGCCTCGAACTGCGGCTTGGTCAGCGACGGGATGTGCATGGTCTCCAGGACCCGCTCGATCACCGCCACCTGCCCCTTGAACGGCGCGGGCGTCGCGTCGCGGTTGCCCTTGTACGCCTCGTACACCTCGGTGCGGAACGTGGTGCGCCCGGCGTCGAAGGCCACGGCGACGTGTGTCGGCTCCTCGTCGCGCAGCAGGTTCGCGATCATCGAGAAGAACCCGAAGACCGCGTTGGTCGGCTCTCCGGACGACGTCGCGAACTTGTCCACCGGGAGCGCGAAGAACGCCCGGTAGGCCATCGAGTGACCGTCGATCAGGAGGAGTCGGGCAGGCGTTCCGGGTGTGGCCGGCGGGACCGCTGGCAGTGCGTCGCTCACGGGTGCCAACCTATCTGTCATGTCCGACACCACCACGCCATCGCCAGCCCTGCTCTCCACGTTCACAGACACCCTCATCGACCGCATGGGCATCGTGGTGACGGAGGCCTCCGCGCAGCGCACCGTCGCCACCATGCCGGTGGCCGGGAACACCCAGCCGTACGGCCTGCTGCACGGCGGGGCCTCCGCTGTGCTCGCCGAGACGCTCGGCTCCATCGCCGCCATGGCGCACGCGGGCGAGGGGCGCGCCGCGGTCGGGATCGAGCTGAACGCGACCCACCACCGCTCGGCGCGGTCAGGCCTCGTCACGGGGACCGCGACCGCCCTGCACCTCGGCAGGACGCTGGCGACCTACCAGGTGGTGGTCGTGGACGAGGAGGGACGCCCCGTCTGCACCGCGCGGCTGACCTGCATGCTGATCGACGCCGCCCTCGGCTGATCGGCTCCGGACGCCCGGGCCGTCGGCACCGGCTCCTCCGCCTGCAGCTGGCGTGCCTCGCGCACCTGCCGGCGCCGGGCGATGAGGTCCTCCAGCCCGCGGGGACCGGACCGGCGGAGCGTGCCGCCTACACCGGCTCCGTGCTCGTGCGCGAGCCTGCGCTGCAGCCCGGACGTGGTGACGACGCGGTGCGACGCCGCCGGGGCGAAGCCGAGCCGGGCCAGGAACCGCTGCATGCCGCGGGACCCGGGCAGCGGCGAGGAGTAGAGCTCGGTGGCGCCGGACTCCTCAGCGACGGTCACGGCGCCGACCAGCAGTGCGTGGCCCAGTCCACGACGGCGGGCCGCCGGGACCACGTAGACGGCCTCGATGTCGAGGCTCACGACGTCGGTGAACGGTCCGGGTCCGACCAACCGGGCAAGCAGGAGCCCGGACGGCTCGTCGTCGAGCAGCGCCAGCAGCACGCGTCCACCCGGTACCGCGAGGAGCGCCCCGAGCTGGTCGCGCAGGCGGTCCGCGTCGTCGGTGCACAGCTGTGAGCCGACCGCCGACTCGCGGCGGGCCGCCAGGCAGAGCGCGACGAGGCTCTCCAGGTCGCCCGGAAGGGCTTCGCGGACTTGCACTCCGAGACGCACGGCAGCAGTACCTCCAGACGGGACGAGGGGGATCCGGTCGGGGTGGCGTCACCTCTGCCCGCGATGCCGCCGCCTCGATCATGACGCAGGGGCACCGAAATACCTAGTCCCCGTACGGGGACAGACCGTACCGGCGCCCGCGCAAAGCTGGACGTCCGACCACAAATCACCGACACGCACACATCCGCAGCACCCGCAGACTCGCCATGGCGAAATGAACAGGACACAATCCGTGCCTATCGTCCTGCCACACGGTAGGCGTCGCGCGTTCGACGACGGCGTCGGAACGTGCGAGAGCTCGACCCCCCTAGAACCTGGACGGAGACCCACCGTGCCGCTTGTCGCGACGACGGACAGGCCCCGCAGAACTCGACTGCTGATCGCCTTCGGCATGCTCGCAGCGGCGCTCCTCGGGGTGATCGGCCTGCAGGCCGGTCCCGCGTTCGCCGCCGCCGCGACCCCCTGCGTCGCGGACGCCGAGACGGGCTGCATCGGTGGCACCCTGCAGAACACCGCCGGACCGGTCGAGGGCGTGACCATCACGGTGTCGGACGAGGACGAGGACTTCGAGGAGGAGACGACGACCGCGGCCAACGGCACCTGGTCCGTGGCCATCCCCGGCCGGGCCCGGTACACGGTGGAGCTCGACGAGTCGACCCTGCCGAGCACGGCGGCCCTCGCGGAGTCGGCGGAGAACCCCACCGAGCAGCTGGCGGTGGTCGGTGCGTCGTCGACCGTGGACTTCAACCTCGTCCTCGACACCACGCCGAGCACCGGCGGCAGCTCGTCCGCCACCGGCACGGTCACCCCCACCCGGCTGCTCCAGCAGTTCGCGCTCGGCATCCGGTACGGGCTGATCCTGGCGCTGGCCGCTGTCGGGCTGTCCCTGATCTACGGCACCACGGGGCTGTCCAGCTTCTCGCACGGCGAGCAGGTCACCCTCGGCGCCCTGCTGACCTTCGTGTTCTCGATCCAGCTGCACTGGCCGATCGTCCTGTCGGTCCTCGCCGCGGTGGTCATCAGCGCCGCGAGCGGCTGGCTGCAGGACGTGGTCATCTGGAGACCCCTGCGCCGGCGACGAGTCGGCCTCGTCCAGCTCATGATCGTCACGATCGGGTTGTCCCTGGCCCTGCAGTACCTGTTCCAGTTCCGCTTCGGCGGGAGCACGCTGCAGGTCCTCCCGTCCATCGCGAAGGCGTGGAGCGTCGGTCCGATCCGGCTGTCGATCCCCTCGTACATCGCGATGGGCTGCGCTGCCGTCGTCCTGGTCGGCGTCGCGCTCTTCCTGCAGCGCACCCGCACCGGCCGGGCCACCCGCGCGATCTCGGACAACCCGGCGCTCGCCGCGGCCTCCGGGATCGACGTCGACAAGATCATCCGGCTGGTGTGGATCCTCGCGACCGGCCTCGCCGGTCTCGGCGGCGCGCTCCTGGCGCTGGCCTTCAACGGGGCCTCGTGGGACCTCGGGCTGCAGATGCTGCTGCTCATGTTCGCCGCGGTGACGCTCGGCGGTCTGGGTACGGCCTACGGCGCCCTCATCGGGTCGCTCATCATCGGCGTCGTCGTCGAGATGTCCACGCTCTGGCTGCCGTCGAGCCTCAAGTTCGCCGTCGCCCTGCTGATCCTGATCCTCGTCCTGCTCATCAGACCTCAAGGCATCCTCGGCCGCGCCGAGCGGGTCGGCTAGGAGACTCCCATGAACTGGTCGGACCTGCTGTCCCTCACCGCGGGCGAGCTGATCGCCCCCACCACCGCCGCCTACGCGCTCGCCGCGATCGGCCTCAACATCCACTTCGGCTTCACCGGCCTGCTGAACATGGGTCAGGCGGGCTTCATGCTCGTCGGCGCGTACGGGTTCGCCGCGACGGCCCAGGCCGAGCAGGGCTTCGCCCTGTCCGCGCTGGTCGGCGTCGGTTGCGCGGTGGTCTTCGCCCTGATCCTCGGCATACCCACGCTGAAGCTGCGCGGCGACTACCTCGCGATCGTGACGATCTCCGCGGCCGAGATCGTGCGCCTCACCGGTCGGTCGTCCGTGTTCTCCGACCTCACCAACGGCGCCGCCGGCATCCCCGCCAGCCGGTTCAACCAGGACTTCCTGGCCCTGTCCGTGCTGCCGGACGGCCGGACGGCCCTCGGCCCGTTCAACTACTCCAACAACGTCGGCGACGGCTGGTGGACGCGCATCGTCGCGTGGGTCGTCGTGCTGCTCGCCGTGCTGCTGGTGTGGCGCCTCATGTCCAGCCCGTGGGGGCGCGTGCTCAAGGGCATCCGTGAGGATGAGGACGCGGTCCGGTCGCTCGGCAAGGGCGTCTACGGCTACAAGATGCAGGCGCTGGTGCTCGGCGGCGCGATGGCCGGGTTCGCCGGGATCCTGTTCGTCATGCCGGCCAGCGTCCAGCCCGACGCCATGGGCCGCTCGATGACCTTCTTCATCTGGACCATCCTGCTGCTCGGTGGCGCCGCCACCCTGTGGGGACCGGTGATCGGCTCGATGATCTTCTTCGTCGCGCTGATGCTCATCAAGACGGTCATGCGCGACCTGCTGCCGCCGTCCGTCATGAAGCCCGAGCAGCTCGAGCCCCTCGCGGGCATCCTGGTGGGCATCACGCTGATGCTCCTGGTGATCTACCGCCCGCAGGGCATCTTCGGTGACAAGAAGGAGCTGATGCTCGATGTCCGCTGAGCTGTCCTCCCCCGCCCCGATCGCGCGGACCGCGGCGGAGGCGCTGGCGGGCGTCGCGCCTGAGCCCGGCGTCGCCAAGCCCGACCCGATCATCGTCGCCGACGACGTCGTGCGCCGGTTCGGCGGCATGACCGCCGTCGACGTGCGTCACCTGGAGGTCCAGCGCGGCGCCATCACCGCGCTGATCGGCCCCAACGGTGCCGGCAAGACCACGCTGTTCAACCTGCTCACCGGGTTCGACAAGCCGAACTCCGGCACGTGGGAGTTCAACGGCAAGCGCCTGAACGGGGTCCCCGCCGGACGCGTCGCCCGCGCCGGCATGGTGCGCACGTTCCAGCTGACCAAGGCGCTCTCCCGCCTCACCGTCCTGCAGAACATGCAGCTCGGTGCCACGAAGCAGCCGGGCGAGGGGTTCTTCACGTCCCTGGTCAAGCCGCTGTGGATCGCGCGTGAGCGGGAGATCACCGCGCAGGCCGAGGTGCTGCTGGCGCGATTCAAGCTCGACACCAAGCGCGAGGACTTCGCCGGGTCGCTCTCCGGCGGCCAGCGCAAGCTGCTCGAGATGGCCCGTGCCCTCATGGCCACCCCGGAGCTGGTCATGCTCGACGAGCCCATGGCCGGGGTGAACCCCGCGCTCACCCAGTCGCTGCTCGGGCACATCCAGACGGTGCGCGACGAGGGCACCACGGTGCTGTTCGTGGAGCACGACATGCAGATGGTCCGGCGGATCGCCGACTGGGTGGTCGTCATGGCCGAGGGCAAGATCGTCGCCGAGGGGCCCCCGGCCGCCGTCATGGCCAACCCCGCAGTCGTCGACGCCTACCTGGGCGCCCACCACGAGACCGACCTCGGTGACGAGAGCGTCATGGCCGAAGGTGTGCTCGAACAGCTCGAGGCCGAGGAGGCCACGGAATGACCGTCACCGATCCCGCCCCCGCACCTGCACCCGTGGACCGCGGAGAGCCCCTGCTGCGCGCCGACGAGCTGGTCGCCGGGTACATCCCCGGCGTCAACATCCTCAACGGCTGCAACCTCGACCTCTACCCCGGCGAGCTGGTCGGCATCATCGGTCCCAACGGTGCCGGCAAGTCGACCCTGCTCAAGGCGATCTTCGGCCTCGTGCACGTGCGCTCGGGCTCGGTGACGCTCGGCGGAGAGGACATCACCAACCTCAAGGCGAACACGCTCGTCGCCCGCGGCGTCGGGTGCGTGCCGCAGAACAACAACGTCTTCCCGTCGCTGTCCGTGGAGGAGAACCTCCAGATGGGCGGCTTCCTCAAGCCCGGGAAGTTCGCGGAGCGGCTCGACTTCATCGTCGACCTCTTCCCCAACCTCAAGGACCGCCGGGGCCAGCGTGCCGGCTCCCTGTCCGGTGGCGAGCGCCAGATGGTGGCCATGGGCCGCGCGCTCATGATGGACCCGAAGGTGCTGCTGCTGGACGAGCCGTCCGCGGGCCTGTCCCCCGTGCGTCAGGACGAGACGTTCATCCGGACCCGCAAGATCAACCGGGCGGGTGTGTCGATCATCATCGTCGAGCAGAACGCCCGGCGCGCCCTGCAGATCTGCGACCGGGGCTACGTCCTCGACCAGGGGCGCAACGCCTACACCGCGACCGGGCGCGAGCTCATGCACGACCCGAAGGTGGTCGAGCTGTACCTCGGCACGCTGGCGGCCGACGAGATCGCCACGGACGACTGAGAGCACGCAGAGAGGCCCGGCCGGAGAACGTCCCGGCCGGGCCTCTCTCGTTGCTCGTGGCGGCTCTCGTGCCGCCCTGGCGACGGTACCGTCCTGGCGACGACGAAGGCCCGGCGGGGGATTACTCCCCCACCGGGCCCGCGTCATGCGCGGCTGACGGGTGTCAGCTGCCCTTGACCTCGCCGAACTCCGCCTTCTGCCACACGGGCACGTTCTCGGCGTCGTACTTGTAGATGCCGACGTACGCCGACGACGGGTCGTTGTTCTCGTTGAACGGACCGACACCGGAGACGGCCTGGTAGGCGATCTCCTCACCGGCCTCGAGCAGCTCGACGCACTCGGCGAAGGTCGCGCACTCCTCGCCGTCCGTCGTGCCGGACACCGCCGCCATGTTCTCCTGCACGGTGGGGCCGTCGTTCGAGCCGCCCTTGACCGCCGCGAGGGCCGCCAGGATGGTCGCGTCGTAGGACTCGGGACCGTAGTTGAAGTCCTTCAGGTCCGGGTTGACCTCGAGCAGGCGGGCCTTGAACTCGTCGGTCGGGTTGGCGCCCGGGTTGGTGCCCTGTGCGCCCTCCATGGTGCCCGGGTCGAAGAAGAACTTCGCCGAGTCGGCCGGGTCCTGCTTGAAGCTCGCCACGTTGCCGTCGACGAGGTAGACCTTCGACATGTCGTAGCCGGCCTGGACCAGCTGCGGGACGATGACGCGGACCTCGTCGAACGTGATGATCACGATCGCGTCGGGGTTCGAGGCGACGACCTCGCCCACCTCGGTGGAGTAGTCCGACAGCTCCGGCGGGAAGTCCTGGCCCGCACCCTCGGCGCCGTACGTGACCGAGACTCCCGCGGGCTCCAGGTTCTGCTGGACGAAGCCGCGCAGACCCGTGCCGTACGGGTCGTCGAAGACGAGGATTCCGACCGACTTGCGGCCGTCGGCGATGATCTGGGTGGCGAGCGCCTGGCCCTGGACCTCGTCCGGCGGAGCCGTCCGGAAGTAGTACGGGCTGATGCCGGACAGGTCCGCCGCCGTGTTGGCGGGCGAGATCTGCACGATCTCCGCGTCGGTGATGGGGCCGACGACGCCGAGCGACAGGCCGGAGGACGCGGCGCCGATGATGACGTGCACGCCCTCCTCGATGAGCGCCTTGGCGGACGGGGTGCCGATCGTCGCGAGGTCCGACGTGGGGCCGGAGTCCTTGTGCGAGACGGTCACCGGGACACCGTTGACGCCGCCGGCGTCGTTGATGTCCTTGACGGCCAGGTCGACGCCGGCGATCTCGGGCGGGCCGAGGTAGGCGAGGTTGCCCGTGACGGGGAGCAGGGAGCCGATCTTGAGCGGGCCCGAAGCGGTGGGCGCTGCGGAGCTCTCGCCGTCGGCCGGCTCGTCGGCGCCGCTGCACGCGGTCAGGGCGAGGGCGACAGCGCCGGCCAAGGCGGCGGCGCGGACTACGTGGGTCGAACGAATCATGCCTGGTACCCCTCTGTGAGTACTGCGATCCGCGGGAACCCGGTAGGGATCCAGCAGGTGTGGCGCGAAGGTACTCATTGTTTGTGTCCGAGATGTGAATGGGGACGTCTCACGGCGGGTTGTTGCCGAGTTGTGACCAACCAGTAACACCGGCATCTGGACGCCCGACCGGCTGCCCGTGCTGCTCAGGACGCCGGTGCAGCCGCTCCGGGAGCTACCTCGGAGGGGGCCCCTCCGGTGCCGGCGTCGGTGATCCCGAGCTCGTCGGCGAGGAAGAGGAAGGCGCGGCCGTACGGGTGACCGGCGACGTCCGCCCGCACCCGCGGCCAGTCGATCTGCTCCCGCAGCGCCCGCACGATGGCGAGCAGCCGCCCGAAGTCGCACGCGTGCTCGCCCAGCACGCGCATCTTCGCCGAGACGATGTCGGTGGCCTGGAGCACCGGCATCCGCACCGCGAGGACCTCCAGCTCGTCGCTGCGCTCCAGCAGCTCGCGGGTGACCGGCTCACCGACCATCCGGAACAGGACGTCGACGAGCTGCCCGTGGTGGAACGCCTTGAACAACCAGTTCTCGGCGGGCTGCTCCACGTCCATGCCGGAGGCCGCGATCGCCTCCTTGGCGCGGTCGACGTCCTCCGGGGTCACCGCGAAGTCGGCGTCGTGGCTCGGCTCCGGCGCACCGCGCGCCCAGGCGGCGTACCCGCCGACGAGGGCGAACGGGATCTTCGCGTCCGTCAGCGCCACCGCGACGAGCCGCAGCCCGTCCTGGAGGGCGGTGCGGTCGTCGGGTGGGTCGACGAGGGCCCCTTGCTGGCTCATGCAACGACTGTCTACACGCCGACGGGCGGGCTCGCAGGTCGGCCGGGAGAATCACCAGGGTGCGCCTGGCAACCTTCAACATCCTGCATGGTCGGTCGCTCGCCGACGGCGAGGTCCACGTGGGACGGTTCGCCGACGCCGTCCGCGACCTGGACGTCGACGTCCTCGCGCTCCAGGAGGTGGACCGCGACCAGCCGCGGTCCCACGGGGCGGACCTCACGGTCGTCGCCGCCGAGGCGATGGGCGCTCCGGAGCACCGCTTCGTCGCCACCCTGCACGGTGAGCCGGGGCTGTGGACCGCCGCGACGGGCGACCGCCAGCCCGCGCTCGCGAGCTACGGGATCGCCCTGCTCAGCCGTCACCCGGTCCTCAGCTGGCACGTCTACCAGCTGCCTGTCCTGCGCCGCCGGGCACCGGTGCGCTGGCCGGACGCGCGCTGGCCGACCCTCGTCCGCGACGAGCCCCGTGCGGCGCTCGTGGCCGTCGTCCAGCACCCCGCCGGGGCGCTCACCGTCGTCGCCACGCACCTGACCTACATCCCCGGCTGGAACCGCCGGCAGCTGCGCCGGCTCGTCACCATGGTGCAGCCGCACCCGCGCCCGCTCGTCCTGCTCGGCGACCTCAACATCGAGGCCGACGAGGCGGTCCGCTCCTCCGGCCTCCGGTCGCTGGCGACCGCCGCGACGTTCCCCGTGAGCGAGCCGGACCGCCAGCTCGACCACATCCTGGCGGACGGCCGCGTCGAGCCCGCCGGCCCGGCCCGCTCGGTCGACACCGGGTTGTCGGACCACCGCGCGCTCGTGGTCGACGTGTCCCTGCGCTGAGGACGACGAAGGCCGGCCGGATCGCTCCGGCCGGCCTGGTCAGCACCGCGTCAGGACGACGCGCCACCCACCTGCTCGATGACCGCGTCGGCCACCTCGCGCATGGTGAGCCGGCGGTCCATCGACGTCTTCTGGATCCAGCGGAACGACTCCGGCTCCGTCAGACCCATCTTGGTCATCAGCAGCCCCTTGGCGCGGTCCACGCGCTTGCGCGTCTCGAACCGCTCGGCCAGGTCGGCGACCTCGGACTCCAGCGCGCTGATCTGCGCGTACCGGGAGATCGCGATCTCGACGGCCGGGAGCAGGTCCGCCGGGCTGAACGGCTTGATCACGTACGCCATCGCGCCGGCGTCGCGCGCCCGCTCCACGAGCTCCTTCTGCGAGAAGGCGGTCAGCAGCACGACCGGCGCCAGGTGGGCCTTGCCGATGCGCTCGGCCGCCGAGATGCCGTCGAGGACGGGCATCTTCACGTCCATGACGACGACGTCGGGCCGCAGGTCCGTGACCAGCTGCACGGCCTGCTCGCCGTCACCGGCCTCGCCGACCACGTCGAAGCCCGCGTCGCGGAGCGTCTCAACGACGTCCATGCGGATGAGCGCCTCGTCCTCGGCCACGACCGCACGCCGCGCAGGACGCGCCGTGGCGGGAGGGGTCGGCTCGCCCGAGGGAGCAGGCGCGCTCAGGTCGAAGGCGGCGGGGGCCGCCTCGGTGGGTTCGGGGGTCGCGTCGGTGCTCACCTGCACAGAGTAGTGGGCGCCGCCGCCCGCTTCGCAGCAGATACGCCTGTGAGGCGGCCCACGCGCGTGCTCGCCGGTGACTCCCGCCCGTCCGCGTCGTAGCCTCGGAGGCGAACGGACACGTCCGAGGAGGCCCGACGATGCGCAGCCACCGATCCGTCCGCACGGCCCTCGCCGCCCTGCTCCTGCTCGGCGTGGCCATTCCCGCTGCGGGTGCGCACGAGAGACCGACCAGCTACCTGCTTGACCCGGCTGGCCCCGCGGCCGACGACATCTTCCCGGAGGGCATCGCCGTCGGCTGGGACGCCTACTACGTCGGCAGCACGACGGACGGCACCGTCTACCGCGGTGACCTGCGCTCCCCCACCGCGACGCCCTTCCTGCTCGGCGGGACCGACGGCCGCACGTCCGCCGTCGGCATGAAGGTCGACCGTCGCACCCTGTTCGTCGCCGGCGGCGCCACCGGCCGCGTGTTCGCGTACGACGTGCGCACCCGGGAGCTCACCGGGTCGTGGACGGTCGCCCCGACCGGCGAGCCGACGTTCCTCAACGACATCGCCATCAGCCCGCGCGGTGACGTCTACGTCACCGACTCGCTGCGCCCGGTCCTCTACCGGATCGCCGCGCAGGACCGCCGCACGACCACCGTGGAGATGCTGCCGACGTTCCTCGACTTCACCCGCACCCCGCTGCAGTACCGCCCTGGGTTCAACGTGAACGGCATCGCCGTCTCGGCCGACGCCCGGTACGCGGTCGTCGCCCAGTCGAACACCGCGACCCTCTTCCGGATCGGGCTCGCCGACGGCTCGGTCCGGCCGATCGACCTCGCCGGCGGCACCGTCGCCGGCGACGGGCTGGTCCTGACCGGCCGCACGCTCTACGCCGTCGAGCGGCAGGGCGACGTCGGGTACGTGGTCACGATCGCCCTCGACCGCCGCCTGACCTCGGGCACGGTGGTGTACCGGACCACCGACCCCGGGTTCGACGACCCGACGACGGCCGCACTCGTGGGCCGGTCGCTGCTCGTGGTGAACAGCCAGTTCGGGGAGCGTGCCGCTGGCGAGCAGCCGGGGCCGTTCACCGTGAGCCGGGTCCGCGCGCCCGACGCCGGGCACCACCCGCGGTGAGCTGGGCGGCTATCCTGCTGCCCGGCCCCGATAGCCCAACCGGCAGAGGCGTTCGGCTCAAACCCGATCCAGTGTGGGTTCGAATCCCACTCGGGGCACCTGTCTCACCTGCTAGAACGCGATGGCGTGTCATATACGTGTCATAAGGGATCGCCAGCTGGTTCGCGTCCATGACGGCACGCGGATTCGATACAGCGCTCCAGAGGACCCCTCGAGACGCCGATGGGGCGAGCATGCCAAGTGAGTGGCGGCACTCCGAACGCTCGATCGAGAGCCTCCTCGGCATGCCCGACTCGACCCCACGAGGTGGTAGTCGAGGACAAGTACGAACCGTGCGCCGGCGGCAGCGAGTCGCCGGCGCAAGACGGCGCGACCATGAGCCGCCGAAGCGGCCCACTCCCTCGAAGGGCGGCCGGTCGGATCGCTGGGCCTACAACGCGCTCGCAGAATCGCGGTCGGCTTCCTACTGCTTAAGTTCGCAGCCGCGAACAGCTGAGGGACGGTCGCTTCGCTCGACCCGTGCCGAATGTCGTCGACTACTGGGACTTCGTCCCGGTGGACGACGGGGGCACGAGCCAGCTCACGGAGCGGGCGACGTCGCCCGCCCTGAGCCACTCGTATCGCTCTGAGCGGGAGTCGGACGGATCGTCGCGCCAGGCCACCATGACGTGTGCGTCTGTCCATCGCACGGCTCGCGCCGGTCGCCACTCCTCGGCTCCGTCAGCCCAGGCCACGCGGGCGATGACGGCGATGTTGCCCTGCGGTTTGGTGGGCACGCGCGCAGGCATCTCCCGGTTTGCCACCTCTCGCCGTCCCGTCACGATCCCATCGTATCGAACGGTTGTTCGATTGCGGTGCGCGAGATGCGCGGCGCGAGTCGCAGGACTCTGGTGTACTCACGCTGCCGCGCGTAACCGCGCAGCTTCACGGCTTGAGACTGTTCGGGCGGTGAACCGGGACGGGGCGCAGGATCGCCTCCAGGTCGTCGCGCCGGATCCTGACGAGTCGGCTGCCGATCTTGACGGCGTGCAGCTCACCGTCAGCGATCAGCCGGCGAACGAACCTCTGCGTGACCCTCAGCTCCGCGGCGACGTCGGCCACCGAGATGAACTCGGTCGGCTGCACGTCGATGGGCGATGTCGTCATGGTTGCTCCTCGTGGTGACGCTGCCGTGCACCGACAGCACCTGGTCATACCTGACAGGCACGACGATGCGCCCCCGCAATAGACCGATCGATCACGTTGCGGCGACGACGGCCCCAGTACTTGCGTGATCGTCGAGCGGCCGGCATGCGCTCCTCAACGGTGCGTGCGGGAGCTGATCGAGGGTTCACCCGTCGTGACCGCGCTGGTCACGTGCGTGTGATCGTTCCGGCCTCGCCCTGTGAGGCATCCCCGCATCGATAGACGGATCGATCACATCGACGCGGGGCCGCGCGTGTGATCGGTCGGTCTATCGCGTCTCGCGAGCCTGTGGTGCGTTCATCGACGACACCGGAGGCGAGCATGACCACGACACCGGATTCCAGAGCCGGCGACGAACTCGGGCGCGACGTATCGATCGTCCGAGATCGTGCATCGCTGCTCGCCTTGCTGTCCGTGATCGACATCGAGGGCTGGGACGGACCGACCGGTACCGCGCTGCTGCACTACGTGCGTGAGCGGATCGTTCGCCCGCTGGCGATCAGCGTCGGCTTGCGCGGTGCGGCGGCGTCCCAGGCCGAGGCGACCGCGTGGCAGGCGCTGTGGGTGGAGCTCACCAAGCCCGCGCTGCGCACCGCGACCTCTCCGTGGGGGATCCTCGGGCAGGTCGCCCGGCGGCAGCTGCTCGGCGAGATCGTCGCCGCACGGTTCGCGACCAACGACCGGCGGGCGTGGAAGCTCGAGCTCGCGTCGCGCGACGGCGCCGCCGGACCGGCGGTGAGCCTCGACCTGCTCCTCGAGGCCGGTTGGGAGCCGACGACCGAGGATCCTGACCCGTCCGAGCTGATCCCGGTCGCGGGGCTGGCGGATGCGGCGAGACGGGCGCTGATGCTCGTGGGGTGGAACGAAGAGATGGCGACGAAGATCCTGGCTGCGGTGCTCGACAGCTCGACACGAGTGGACGAGCGCACGCGGTTCCCGGGGTGGCGGGCTATGGCAAGCACCCTGGGTGTTCCGGCGTGGCAGGCTCGTCGGCTCACCATCGCATTGCGCGGGACCAGCGATTGGCCGGGCGTGCTGGCGCGGATCGTCGCCGAAGGATCGTCGGTGGTCGAGTCGTCCGTCGTGCGCGCGGCGCTGATGGCGACGCGCCGGCACTCCGACCGCTCCCCTGTCCTCGCCGCCCGTCGCGCAGAGGAAGCGGCGACCGAGGCGTGTCCACAGCGCCGTGCCGGCTGAGCCTCATCCACAGATTCCCGGGTCACGCCTCGCGCGTTGCGCATCGTGTGGCACACCTATGCGCATGGGGAGGTCTTCAGTCATGCACCGTCTGACGGTTCCGACTAGTGCGGTTCACCCCTTTGGGTATGGAATGGGCGCTCCGACGCAGTCGTCGAGCGGTGCGCGCACGAGCGGGTGCCGTCAGGGGGCGGGTGTTTGCCGATGAGATATCGACAGATCACCAAGGGGACCGCGACCGCCGCAGGGTTGCTCGTCGTCGCGGTCCTCCTCGGCGCGTGCACGCAACCCGAACCCACACCCAGTCCAACCCCTTCCGTTTCAACGGCTACCCCGACATCGACAGTCAGCCCAACCTCGTCGGTCGACCCGACCATTGCCGCCGCCGAAGCAGCCATCCTCGAGGCGTACCAGGGCTATTGGAGCGCCAAGGTTGCCGCATGGGCCGACCCGACAAAGGACCCCGGACCCGAGCTCTTGACCTACGCAGTCGACACCGCTCTCACCGACGTCCAGGCGTCCGTACTCCAATTCAGACAGGACGGAATCGCGGTCACCGGACGACCGGTTCTCGCTCCGCGAGTCTCCAATGTGGTCCCCGGTGAAGCAGGAACCGCCGCGATCGTGGACTGCGTTGATGCCTCAACGTGGACACCGATCTTCACCGCGACCGGAGAATCCGCGCTCGCACCCGGCTACAGCGCCCGGGTGCTCACCAACTCCACCGCGTACTTCTATGACGGCCGCTGGACCATTCGCACCTCGGTCGTCGACCGGGACAAGCCGTGCTGACCGCGGTGCTTACGGTCCTCGCGGCGGGCACCCTCGTCGGGGGGCTTGCAACCGCAGCCGTCGCAGCGGGCGGGGTTCGGTGTGACCCCGGAAAGCAGTTCTGCGTCATCGAAGTTGAGCAACCCGGAAACCCCGGCCAGCCGAGCCAGCCCGGCGACAGCGGCACGGGAACGCGCGCCTGCGTCGTGTCATCGACCGGAGCTAGCGTCCCGTGCTCCCATGACCAGTTCGGCTGGTTCAACGACGGCGATGACTGCTACTGGAAGAAGCTCGAGCATCAACCGCCCGGAACCGATGTCATCTGGGGAGGCCACTTTCCCGAGGGCGCGGTCTACTCCGTCGCGTGCGCGGCGACCCATCCGGACGGCGTCGACGGCTGGGAGTGGGCCCCTACTGATCCGCCGGGATATGGCGGAACGACCATGACGCCCGCCCAACTGGCGCAGCAGGCCTTGGCACAGTTGGCGCTGACCGGCCCAGCGATCCGGATGACGATCGAGGGCGACGAGCACGGATTGGTCGGCCTGCCCGTGTGGTTGTGGACCGAGGTCGGTCCGACGACGTGGGGGCCGAACTCGGCGACCGCAGCCGTGCCGGGTCTGTCGGTGACCGCTACCGCGCAGGCGCGGCTGATCGAGTGGGATATGGGCGACGGGCGTACCGAGACGTGCAAGAACCCGGGCACGCCGTACTACACGGGTGGTGTCACGTCGCCGACGTGCCAGCACATCTATGAGCAGTCGTCCGCCGGGCAGCCGAACGAGGCGTTCCCAGTTACCGCGACGACGACGTGGGACGTGACGTGGACCGGTGGGGGTGCCTCGGGTGCCCTGACGGTGACGCGGCAGTCCGCGGCGAGCGTGCGCATCGGCGAGATGCAGGTGCTCATCACCCAGGAGTAGTGACCGGCGGCATGCCCGCCTGCAGGGGGAGGTTGCCATGACGGCAACGAGTGAGAAGTCCACGCTGAACGGCGCGCCCGCACGCGCTGAGCTGCGCGCCCCGCGCGTGGTGGCGACGCATGGTCGGCGTCGACCGTTGTTCGTTGTGGCGGGGATCGTCATGGTGGTCATCGGTGCGCTGGCCGCGGTGTGGCTGGTCTCCAGCTCGGGGCACCGCGTGGACGTGGTGGTCATGGCCGCGGACGTGCCCTACGGCGCACCGATCACCGCTGACGATCTGGCGACGACGGCGGTGGCGGTCGACCCGGCCGTCGAGACGGTCCCGGCCGGCGACGCGCGCGAGGTGGTGGGCCAGGTCGCCGCGGCCTTCCTGGCGAAGGGCACGCTGCTCGCCCGGACCGACGTGACCTCGGCGGGCGTCGTCGGGCCGGGCCAGGTCCTGGTGCCGCTGCCGCTGCCTGTCGAACGGGTGCCGGCCGGCGGTCTGACCGCGGGCGAGGCCTTGCTGGTCGTGGATGCACCACCGCATGCGGCCGACCCCGTGGACGGGACGCCGAAGTCGATCGCTGCCACTGTGGCGCGGGTCGGCGCACCGGACATCAACGGCCTGGTGGTCGCGGACGTGGTGGCGGCGGTCGAGGACGGTCCGGCGCTGGCGACGCGGGCTGCGACTGGACGGTTCGCGCTGGTGGTCCTGCCGGCGCAGGGGTCGAAGTGAGCGTCGTGGTGGTGTGCTCGGCACACGGAGCTCCCGGCGTAACCACGACGTCGTTGGCGCTGACCTGGATGTGGCCGGTGGTGCACCCGGACCGGAAGGTGCTGCTCCTGGACGCGGACCCGGCCGGGTCCGGGCTGCTGACCGGGTACCTGCGCGCCGGGGTACCGGACACCGCCGGAGTGCTCGCCTTGGCAGCACAACGCCCTCCGCTGTCGGCGGAGCAGACGATCGAGTGCGCGCTCGCGCTCGACACCGACTCGACCCGGATGGTGGTTCCCGGTGTGGCCGACCCGGTGCAGGCCCGGCCCCTGGTCGGGACGTGGACCGCGTTGGCAGACACCGGTCGTGAGCTGGGCCGGTTCGCGGTGGACGTGGTCGTCGATGCGGGAAGGTTGGGGCACCGGTCGGAACCGACGAGCTTGCTGCACGCCGCGGACGTCGTGGCCGTGACGGCTCGCAGCGAGGTTGCGTCCCTGGTTCCCGCTGCCGCGGCGGTGCGCAGGCTGCGCGACGAGCGCCCAGGCCGGATCCCGCCGGTGGCCCTGGTGATCGGGGACGGGTACTCCCCCGGCGAGATCACCGCCACCCTGGGTGTTGGGAACGCGTTGCCGGTGGCACTCGACGCGTGGACGGCTGGCCGGTTCGCCGACGGTGGCGCCCAGGGGTGGCGGTTTGATCGGTCGCCGCTGCTGCGCACCGTCCGTGCCGTGATCGAGCGCCTCGCCCAGCTCGCGCCGAGCCCCGACCTGGCGGTGACGTGGTGACCGGCCTGGACGAGACGACCCGAGCGAGCAACGGGTTCGGTCCCGCCGCCACGCACCTGGTGAGCCCGGCCGGGCCGGTGCTGCCGGTGCCGGATGTGGCGGTAGTGCGTGAGGTGCGCCGTACGGTCGCCGACCGGCTCGCCGAACGGCTGCAGGCACAGCACCTGGACTCCCCCGATGCCCGACGTGAGCTGGCCCGTTCCCTGGTGGCCGCGGAGCTGTCCGAGCGCGGGCGTGAGCGGGTGCGGCGCGGGCAGGAGCCGTGGCCGCTGGATCTGGAGATCGTGACGTCGCGGGCGGTGATGGCGGCCCTGTTCGGCCTGGGCCGGTTGCAGCCGTTGATCGAGGACCCGGCGATCGAGAACATCGAGGTCGACGGGCACGACCACGTCTGGGTGTCCTACGCCGACGGCCGCGACCAGCAGCATCCCCCGATCGCGGACTCCGATGCCGAGCTGATCGAGATCTTGCAGCTGCTCGCGGCGCGCACCGGTAACGCGGAACGGACCTTCTCCTCGGCTCACCCTGCTTTGCATCTGCGGCTCGAGGACGGGTCCCGGCTCGCGGCGGTCGCCTGGACCACCCCAAAGCCGCACATCGTGATCCGCCGCCATCGCGTCCGCGACGTCGACCTGGACGACCTGATCGCCCTGGGCACCCTCGACCTCGCCCTGACGGGATTCCTTCGGGCGGCGGTGCGAGCGGGCAAGAACGTCGTGGTGACCGGGCTGCAGAACGCCGGCAAGACGACCTTGATCCGGGCGCTGGCCAATGAGTTCGCGCCGATGGAGCGGTTCGCGACGATCGAGAAGGAGTACGAGCTGCACCTGCACGACCTGCCCGACCGGCACCCGCGTGTCGTGGCCCTGGAGGCCCGCGAGGGGTCCGCCGAGAAGGACGCCACCGGTCGCCGGGCCGGGGAGATCACCTTGTCTGATCTGGTGGTGGACGCGTTGCGGTTGAATCTGCGCCGGATCATCGTCGGGGAGGTCCGCGGTCCCGAGGTGCTGCCGATGCTCGAGGCCATGTCCACCGGCGACGGGTCGCTGTGCACGCTGCACTCGAGATCCGCCCAGCACGCCGTCGACCGCATCGTGACCCTGTGCCTGTCCGCCGGAGTCTCGATGACTGACACCTTCGCCTACCGGCTGCTGGCCGGATCGGTCGACCTGTTCGTGCACCTCGAGCTCCTCGACGACACCGCGACCGGCGGGCGACGGCACCGGTTCGTGTCCCAGATCGTGGAGATCGCCGGCCTCGGCGAAGCGAACCGCCCCGCCACCACCACCGTCTTCGGCCCCGGCCCCGACGGCCGCGCGGCCCCCCTGCACCGCCCCGTGTGCCTGCCGGACCTGGTGCGGGCAGGGTTCGACCCCTCGCTGCTCGACCACCGGGCCGGCACCTGGACCGCACCGCTGGACGGAGGCCGACCATGACACCGGTCCTGGCCGCCCTGGCCGGTGCCCTGCTCGTCGGCGGGCTGCTCCTAGTGGCCGCGGGGCTGCGCCGCAGCGACCCGCCACCGCCACGGTCCAAGCGGCCGAGGGCGCGTCGTCCGACCGACGGCTGGTGGGCACGATGGCGTTGGGTCCTGGCCCTCGGAGCCGGGGTGCTGGCGTGGGCGGTCACCCAGTGGCCGGTGGCCGGGCTCGTCGTGACCGCGGCGGTCGTCGGACTGCCCTACCTGCTGGGATCCGCCAAGGTCGCAGCGACGGCGATCGACCGGGTGGAGGCCATCGAGGAATGGACCCGCCGCCTGGCCGACGTCCTGGCCACCGGCGTCGGCCTCGAACAAGGAATCCTCACCTCCGCCTCGACGTGCCCGCCGCCCCTGACCGGAGAGGTCGGCGCGCTGGTGGCGCGGATCTCGGCCCGGTGGCCCACCGAGCAGGCGCTGCGGGCGTTCGCCGACAACCTGAACGACGCCGCGGGTGACTTCGTCGTCGCCTCCCTGCTGCTGGCCTCCCAGCGGCGCGGGCCGGGCCTGTCCGCGGTGCTGACCGCCGTCGCCGGGTCGGTCGCCGACGAGGTCGCCGTCCGGCGCAAGGTTGAGGCCGAGCGCGCCCGACCCCGCTCCACCGCCCGCCTGGTCACCCTCATCACCCTCGGCGCCGCAGCACTGCTGATGCTCAACGGCACCTACCTGCAGCCCTACGGCGACGGCCTGGGCCAGCTCGTCCTGGCCGCGATCGCCGCCGCGTTCGCCAGCTGCCTGCTGTGGATCCGGGCGCTGACCCTCACCCCACCCGAACCCCGATTCCTGACCCACCCGGACTCCGGGAGCACGCCATGACGCTGTGGATCGTGCTGCTCGTCGGCGCCCTGGTCGGCGCGGGCCTGGTCGTCACGCTCGCCGGCCTGTCCCCGGCACGACCCGACCTGGCGGCCACAGTGAACCGGCTCCTGCCCGCCCCGGGCGCCCCTCGAGCCACCGTCGCCCAGGACGATCCCGGCCGCTGGGACGGCCTACGACGAGCGGTCCTGCCCCAGGCAGTGCAGACCTTCGGGCTGCGCCGCTACGCCGCCGACCTGCACGTGCTCGACCAGCAACCCGAGGACCTCGCCGCCCGCAAGATCGGCTACGCCCTCCTCGGACTCACCTTCCCCACCCTGATGTCCGCACTCTTGCTGGCCGCCGGCATCCGCCTGCCGTTCGCCATCCCCGCCGCGGCCGGACTTGCCCTGGGTGGGGTGTTCTTCCTGCTGCCCGACCTAACCCTGCGCACCCAAGCCACCGCCGCCCGGGCCTCCATGCGGGCCGCAACGTGCGTGTTCCTCGAGCTGATCGCGATGGAACGCCTCGCCGACGCCGGACCCACCGAAGCCCTCGACCGCGCCGCCGCCATCGGCGGCTCGGCGGAGTTCGCCCGCATCCGCGACGCCCTCCTGCGTGTCGAGCTCGCCGGGCAACCCTCCTGGACCGGCCTGTCCGACCTCGCCGCCTCCACCGGCGTGACCGAGCTGGGCGACCTGGCCGACATCATGCGGATCGCCGGCCACGACGGCGCCGCGGTCTACGCCACGTTGCGTGCCCGGGCCGCCTCGCTGCGCACCCAGCTGCTCGCCGCTTCTACAGCGAAAGCGAACGCGGCCTCCGAACACATGGTCGTGCCCGTCTCCCTGCTCGGCCTGTGCTTCATGGCCCTGCTCGGCTACCCCGCCTTCGTGCGGATCCTGCTCAGCTGAACCCACCACCGAACGGAGCACCCGCGATGAACACCCTCGTGCTGCTGGCCTACCTCAACGCCTACCTCACGACCGCCCGGCGTCACATCCGCGAACACGTCCGCGACGAGACCGGCGCGTCCACCCTGGAGCTGGTCATCATCATCCTGGGCCTGATCGGGGTGGCCGGGATCCTGGTCGTGGCCATCACCGCGGCCGTGCAGCGCCGCGTCGACCAGATCACCTGACATGCGGACCCGTCGGGAAGCGGGGTCGGCCAGCATCGAGCTGGTCATCCTCTTCCCTGCCCTGCTGCTCCTGGTGACGGCTGTGATCCAGTACGGCCTGTGGTTCCACGCGCGGTCTTTGGCCCTGGCTGCAGCCCAGGAAGGCGTCGCCGTCGCCCGCGCCTACGGCTCGACCCCCGACGCCGGTCGAGACACCGCCTTGGCGTTCGTCAGCGACCACGGCGCGGACACCCTCACCGACACCGACGCCGTCGCGTCCGTGCCTGGACCAGGGCACGTCCAGGTCGTCGTCACCGGACGGTCGCTGTCGGTGCTCCCGGGGGCACCGGGCATTGCGGTGCGTCAGTCCGCCGACGGGCCGGTCGAACGGTTCACCACCACGGAGACCCCATGAACCCGCTCCCTCGCCAGCGCAACGACCGCGGGTCCATCACGCTCGAGCTGGCCATCATCACTCCGGCGCTGATCCTGCTGCTCGCCGCCCTGGTGCTCGCCGGTCGGGTGCAGACCACCGCCAGTGCCGTAGAGCAAGCCGCCCGGTCCGCCGCCCGGGACGCCTCCCTGGCCCGCACCCCGGAGGCCGCCCGCGCCGCCGCAGCAGCCGCGGCCGCGCGCGAGCTGGTCAACACCGCGTGCGTGGCCACCACGGTCGGCCTGGACACAGCCGGGTTCGCCGCGCGCGTCGGTCAGGAAGGCGTCGTCACCGCCACCGTGACCTGCACGGTGACCATGGCCGACCTCGCCGTCCCCGGCCTACCAGGTGTTCGCACCATGACCGCGCAGGCCACCTCCCCCCTGGACAGGTACCGCACCCGATGAACATCCTGACCCGACGCCTGCGCACCGCCACGGGCACCGATCCCGAGGCCGGATCCGTCACCGTGTTCGTGGCGATCAGTGTCCTGGGGCTGCTGCTGCTGATCGGGCTGGTCGCCGACGGCGGCGCCAAGCTGCGCGCCACCCAACGTGCCGACTCCGTGGCCGCCGAGGCCGCACGCGCCGGCGGCCAGGCACTCGACGTCCCCGGCGCCATCGCCGGCACCGGCACCCGGGTCGACCGCGCCCTCGCCGTCGAGGCCGCCACGACCTACCTGCGCCACGCCGGGCACACCGGGACGGTCACCGTCAGCGACGACCGTGCCCGCCTGGTCGTCACCGTCACCGACACCGCACCCACCGCGTTCCTGTCCCTGATCGGGATCTCGACCCTGACCGTCACCGGGCACGGCGAAGCACGCCTCATTGAAGACATCACCGGAGGTGGCCCATGACCACAACCCTGCCCCGCGCCCACCGCACGGGCGAGATGCTGCACGCCGTGGGAGCGGCGTTGCTGCTGACCGTTTTCGTGGTGGGTGCGCCCGCGGCACTCGTGGCCCTGGCGCCCCTCTACCTGCCAGACACCCTCCCGACCTGGAGCCAGCTCGGTCACGCACTGACCTCGCCCGATGACGGATCGCTGCTGATGCTCGTCTTGGCGCTCGTCGGATGGGTCGCCTGGGCAGGCTTCACTGCCTGCGTCGTCCTCGAGATCGTCGCCGGCCTGCGCAGGATCTCGACCCCCACGATCCCGCTGCTGGGGTCCGCCCAATGGGCGGCGTCCCGCCTGGTCGCCTCGGCCGGGATACTGCTTGCGGTCACCACCACGGTCGCCACCCCGTCCCCAGCCGCCGCGGCACCGGGCACCGTCAGCGTCGCGCCCCGCACGGTCGAGCCGCACAACACGGAGCCACCGGACGCCCGGCACGCGAACACACCCGCACCCGAGCCCGAACCGGTCGCACCCCCGGAACTGCCCAGCGTCGTCGTACAGCGTGGCGACACCCTGTGGGACCTGGCCGAACACCACCTCGGCGACGGCGTGCGCTTCACCGAGATCAGCACGCTGAACCTCGGACGCCCACAACCCGACGGACGCACCCTCACGGACTCGCACTGGATCTACCCCGGCTGGACCCTCCTGCTCCCAGCAGACGCCACCGGCCTCACCGCGGCACAGCCGGTAGCGACAAGTTCGCCAGAAGCTCCCGCGATCGGACAGGTTGTCGTCGAACCGGGCGACAACCTGTGGACCCTCGCCGAAGACCACCTCGGAGACGGCGACCGGTACCAGGAGCTCTACGCCGCCAACGCCGGCAAACCTCAACCAGACGGTGGCGCCCTCACCGACCCGAACCTGATAGAGCCCGGATGGCGACTCGACCTCCCGGTCGACAACTCGAGCCCCGCCGCCACGCCAGCGACCGTCACGCCCGAGGTGCCCGCCGCGCCGGAACCAGAACGCGGCACACCGAGAACCGCCCCACTGACCGAGCCCGCCGTGAAGCCCGCGCCGCCGACGGCCAGCGCCACGCCGACCGAAGCACCTGATTCCTCCAGGGACACCGTCGGACGCCAGGGCGGTGGCTCAGCCGACGCCAGCAGCCGGGCACCGCTATTCGTCGGCCTGACGGCCCTGGCCGCCGCGGGCGTCGTCGGCGAACTCAGCCGCCGACGACACCTGCAGCACCGCGCCCGACGCGTCGGCGAATCCATCCCCATGCCCGCCACCGACAGCGACCCGGCAGCCGTCGAACAGGCGCTCCGCCACGCCCGCACCCCGGTCACCCTGGCCCAACTGAAAGTGGCGCTGCAGAACATCGACACCCGCTGCTACACCGCCGAACGCGACCTGCCCAGAATCACCGCGATCAGCCTCGACGAGCACACCCTGACACTCCACCTGCAAGGCGACGACCCCGAGCCCGTCCCACCGTTCGCCGCCGACGGCAGCCGGTGGACCGCCGCGACCAGTGAGATTGCTGACGATGCGCTGATCGAGGACTCCCACCGATCCGAGCCCTACCCCGCACTCGTCCCCCTCGGTCACACCGAGGACGCGACGGTGCTGCTCAACCTCGAAGCCGCAGGGACCCTGAGCATCGTCGGCGACGACCAGGCGGCAGACGATGTCCTGCGCGCACTGGTTGTCGAGATCATCACGAGCGACCTGACCGGGCGCATCGCCCTGGTCGCCGACGAGGCCTTCGCCGAGCTGGCCGCGGCGTTCGAACCCGCACGCATGCACAGCACGCCCGACCACACCCGACCACGAAAGGCTCGCGCCGAGGCCATCGCGGCCGCGTTGGAGGACAGCGGCCTGGCAGACACCCTCGAGGCTCGTTCGGACCGGATCCTGGAAGACACCTGGTTGCCCGTTATCTACCTCGAACAGGCACCCAGTCCGTTGCCGACGAGCCAGCCATGGACCGGGTCCGCGCTGATCACGCGCGCGTCGACCGAGGGCTGGACGCTGACCGTCAACTCTGACGGCACAGCCGTCCTCGACCCCCTGAGCATCACGCTGCGCGCACAGCGCCTCAGCGCCGGCGACCTCGAGCACGTGACGTTTCTGCTCCTGACCGCACAGCCCCCCGTCGTAGCCGGCCTCGGTACATCCCAGCGACCGGAAGGCCGCAGCACGAACGCACCCGATGCCCACGACACCGCCCAGGCCATGCGTGAGGCGTCAAGCGCCCACGAGAGGACCATCCAGCCACTCGAAGGAAGGATCCGCGTCAACGTCCTGGGACCCATCCAGATCGACGGACTCGCCAAACCAGAGTCGACCCCACCGCCACGCGCCACCGAGCTGCTCGTCTACCTGGCGCTGCGCCGCACCGCGACAGGCCACGAGCTCGACGAAGTCTTCTGGCCCGGCAAACGCGATGTCACCGGCACCCGCAACACCTTCGTCTACCGCACGCGCCAACTCATCGGCGACGACGCCTTGCCAACCATCAGCCGCGGCGAACCGCTGCGGGTAACCGACGACGTCACGACGGACTGGGCCATCTTCCAAGAACTGACCGCCGCGGCTCTAGCAACCGACGACGAACGACTAGAGAACCTCACCGCAGCGATGGAACTCGTACGCGGCCGCCCGTTCCTCGGAATCGACGACGCACACTACGGCTGGGCCGAGAACGACATCCAGGTCATGGTCAGCGCCATCGCAGACACCGCCCACCTCCTCGCCCGCATCCACCACGAGGCCGGCCGCTACGCCGAAGCGATCCAGGTCGCCACCCACGGCCTACGAGCTGAACCGCTCTCGGCCCTCCTGCAACGAGACGCCATCGATGCCGCGGACGCCCGAGGGGACCACGAGGAGTCCAGCCGACTGCGCGCCAGGTTCGCATCTCGACTCGCCGAACTCGACCCGGACGCGGAGCTGTAAGCCATCGGCGATCGGCCGGGTCGCAACCTTCGCGCCTCCGATCGCCACCGCCGCGCCAGCCGCACGTGCTGTAGCCGCAAGTGCCGTCGAAGGAGTCGGCGACCGCCGTCAGGGGGCCGCGCCGCCGGACCGTGCCCGGGGGCGAAACAGCGTGGCGAAGCCAGGATCACGGTACCGGGAGGTTGCAGGTAATACGTCACTGACCTGCGTAAACGTGCGAAACGTCCTGTGCATTCGGCGGCCAGCGGGCAGGGGCTCCACGGCGCGGCTTCTCCGGCCCGCGGGCAGGACGGCCCCCCGCCGCTCGGTGCACGACCGACCGATCGCTGGGGAGTTCACCTGCCACGCGTCGACGTCGCCGGTCTGCGGACCAGGCCCCACTGCCGGCGGCGTGCTCAGTCCTGCGGCAGCTCCGCGACGGCCGCGGCGAGCCCCGGGTACGCCGAGTTCTCCGCCATGACCTTTTCGAGGTCCTTGCGGGCCATCGCCTTCTTGCCTTCGGCTAGGTACGTATACGCGCGCTCAACCAGGGCGAGGTGTCGCAGGGCGGCCGGCCGCGACCGGATCCGCAGCGCCTCCTTCAATGCCTCACGGGCGGCGCCCGGAGACCCCTGCTCACGCAACGCCACGGCGCGCTGGACGAGCAGGAACACCGACGCTTCGTCCTCGTTGGTAATGCCGTCAGTCATCGCGATGACCTCGCCCCAGCGGGACTGCTCGGAGTAGAGCTCAGCGAGGGACACCGCAGCGATCGTCGTCGGCGTGACCTGCTCGACGATGTCGGACGCTGCCGCACCGTCACCCGCGGCTTGATGCGCTTCGGCCAATGCGAGGCCGATCGTGTCGCGGGTCAGCGGCATCTGCGCGGTGATGCCAGGCGCCACCTCCAGGGTCAGGCCAGCGGAGGGCAGGTACTTGCTGACGAACGGGTCGGCGGCCGGGTCGTAACCGGTGCCCCACAGCCAGCCGAGCAACGCCACGAGCCGCGGACCATCCCCAGAGGGAAGTGCGCCGAGGAGCGCTTCGAGCAGGGCACCGGACTTCTGGGCCTCGGGGTGCTCGCTCGCGACCCGCAGGATCGCGGCCGGGTCGCGCTGCTGGATCGCTGCGGTGTGCAGCGCCTTCTCCCACTTCGGGGCGAGCATCCCCGGCTTGGGTGGACCCTTCGGCGCCACGGGGGCAGGTGCGGTGGCAGCTTTGGGTGCTGCCTGCTTGGCCGTCGACTTGGAGTGCCCGCCGGTCGTGGTCGTGTGGGAGATCCCGGAGCCTGGAATGCCGACGGTCCGGGTGACGCGCCCGGACGAGTGGGCGCTCACCCGCGCGCCCTTGACGCCCACAGACGTTGAGACGCCTCGTGGTGTGACCGTCATGCGGACACCAGGCATTACCTTGAACGACTTGCGAGCACGAAACCCCATGTCGCGATCCTCTCCGAACTCAACAGCGTGATCTCGGACCCAGTGTGGGGGTCTGGTCGGCCGACCGTGTGTCGTTTGGTGCGCTGGCGCGCCCTGCCGCACATCTCCTGCCCATCTCGAACCTCGAGCGGGACCCGTGCGACGCGATGACCGCGACCGGGGCCGCCGTCACGGCCATCTCCTACGACTGCCGCCGCGACCACGTCATCCAGTTCCAGACCGCGCAGGGTTGGCTGCCCGAACGCAAGGCGGCCCAGGACTTCCTGGTCGGGACATTCGGCGCCACTCACGAGCAGCGCGGCATCCTCGAAGCGTTCTCCTGGGTCCTGGACCTCATCAGCGAGCGCGGCCTGAACATCACACGCGGCGCCTCCCCGTGGGCTCACCGCCCGGGGTCCTCCAGTCGCGGGCCGGCATCCACGTGTTCATCGCCATGACCGACGTCAACGGGATGACCTCTCGGCGAGGATGCACTCTAGACCTTCTGCTGGGGCGGCACCTGCAACTGGCGACCTGTGGCCGCTGAGGAGTGACATTGCATGGACTCATCGGGCGACTGCCTGCGCCTGCGCATCCACCCAGCGCAGCTCGTCGGCCTCCAGCGTGTAGACCAGCTGCCCGTCCCGGCTAGTCCGTGCAACAGGTGACCGGTCGCATGGGCGTGGTCACTAGGCGGCAGTGATGCAGCGACGTGGGTTCCCTTACCTCGCGGGTTGCGCATGCGCTGGCGCACTTAGGACCAGGCGGTGCTGACGACCGGTCGGTGCCCGTGGATCCGCGGGGTGCGTTATGGGACACGCGTCGATCGTCGTCAGCAAGGTCATCGCGGCCGATCCGGGCATCAGCCCGAACGAGGACGGTCTGCCAGGCCTGGCCGTCGTGAAGCGGGTGGTCGGGGCGCTGCTGACCTGGGGGCTGGTGGCCTGCGTCGCGGGCCTGGTCATCTCCGTGATCGTGTGGGCCGTGGCTCGCCAGCAGGGCAACTATGGCGCCGCCTCGGGCGGGAGGACCGGCGTGTTGATCGCCGCCGCCGGCGCCCTGCTGATCGGCGGGGCGAACGCGATCGTGGCGTTCTTCTCCGGTCTCGGCGGGATGATCTGAGATGCCGGTCCCGGCACTCGATCCCTGCATCGGGCCTGCGGCAGCCATCTGCCAGTCCGCGCAAGGTGCCGCATCCGACTACGTGCTCGGCGGGCTCGGGGGGGCGTTCGTCGGGGGCGCGGAGCAGATCAGCCAGCTCGCGCTAGCCGCGCTGAACGCGAGCACCTCGATCGACCTGGGCGTCGGCTGGTTCCGCTCGAACGTTGCCGTCATCGCTGCCATCGCCCTGCCAGTCGTCGTGGGGCTGTTCGTCGTCCAGGTTCTGACGTCCGTCCTGCGCCACGAGGCTGGCGGGCTGGTCCGCGCTGTCGTTGGCGTCGCCAAGGCGATGCTCGGCGCCGCGCTGGCCCTTGGCGTCACCCAGTTCGCGCTGACCGCCGTAGACGGGATCTGCGAGTACATCGCTTCCGCGGCCCGGCTGACCGTGACGGAGGCGGCCTCTCAGTTCTTCGACTTCTACGCGCTCGCGTCCATCTCCCCTGCGCTGCAGATCCTCCTCGGTTTGGCCCTGATGCTCGGCTTCGTCCTGTTGTGGGGCGTCCTGCTGTTCCGCAAGGCCGCGCTGGTTCTCGTCGCTGTGTTTGCTCCGATCGCGTTCGCTGGGTCGACGTGGGATCAGAGCCGGGTGTGGACGCGTCGCTGGCTGGAGATCGTGGCCGCGTTGGTGTTCTCCAAGATCGTGATCGTCGTGGCGTTCGTGGTCGGCGCCTCCGCGTTCACCGGCTCGGGCCCGACCGGGCCCGGGGTACCCGCGACCGAAGCGGCAGACGGCGTCGCCGGGCTCTCGGACGCACTGGTGGGGATCTTGCTGCTCGCGATCGCCGTGTGGGCGCCGTGGCTGACCTGGCGGTTCGTGCACTGGTCGGGCATGGAAGCGGCCGGAGTTATGCACGCCAACGTCGCAGCGAACCCGATCAGCAAGACAGCACGTGGTGCGGCAACGACCACCCGGTACGCCGCTCAGCAGGTCGTGATGTCGACGGTGACCGGGGGGATGGGCGCGGCAGTCCGTGGCGCCGGTGGGGCAACGGCTGCCTCACGGGGCCCTGCAGCGGGTGAACCACCCCAGCCCACGCCTTCCCCACCGCCCCCGGTCCCTGACCGAGGCGGCGCGCGATGACCTCGACCGAGACCGGCCCGGTCGCCTCGACCGTGCGGTTCGGTCGCCTCGAGCAGCGCGGGGTGCTGTTGGGGCTGTCGATGGCGCAGCTCGCCGTCGTGGGTGTCGCGTTCACCGTTGCAGTTGCCGCTTTGTTCTCCGGGGGCGCGGCCGGGTTCGCGGTCATGGCGCCGGTCTGGTTGACCCTGCTCGTCGTAGGGACGGTCAGCGTCACTGGGCGACCGGTCGTCGGATGGGTGCCGCTCCTGGCGCAGTGGCACGTGCGCAAGCTGTCCCGGGCGACCACAGCGGTCACCCCCGCCGGGACCAAGAGGGCGCCCGACGCCCTCGTCCTGCCGGGTCTGGCCGGTCGCCTTGATCTGGTCCGGTGCGATGCGCTCGGTGCGAGCCTCATCCTCGATCGGCACGCGGGCGTGATCTGCGGGGTGCTGCGCGTCACCGGCGCGGGGTTCGTCCTGGACGACGCCGCGGCCCAGGAGCTCAAGGTGGCCGGGTGGGGGCGGGTGCTGGCGGGATTGTGCCAGCAGCCGGCGATCGTGCGCGTCCAGCTGCTTGCCCGCACAGTCCCCGGTGGCCTGGCCCCTGCGCGTCGGTGGTGGCGCGATCACTGCGCCTCCCCCACGACCGAGCTGTCGATCGCGCTGGCCGGGCTGCTCGACGGCGGGTTCGTCCAGCCCCATGCCCGCGACACACTCCTCGCCGTGGCGCTGCGTGCGCCACGCCGTCATCGAGCCGTCACCGCCGGCGACATCGCGGTCGTGACGAAGCACCTGGAGGCGGTCGCGTCGTCGCTGGTCGGTGCGAGTCTGACGTCCGCCGGATGGCTCGGCCGTGACGACCTTGCCGCTGTGGTGCGTTCCGGCTACGACCCGCAGACCGCCGCACGCTCCGAGGACGCGGCGGTGAGCTTGGCCGGTCCGATGGGTGTGCACGAGCTGTGGTCGATGCTGCGCGCGGACGGCGCGGTGCACGCGACGTACTGGGTGGCGGAGTGGCCGCGCAGCGAAGTCCACCCCGCGTTCCTGCAGTCCTTGCTGCTCGGGGAGGCAACGCTGCGGACCGTCACCGTGATCGCCGAGCCGCTGGCGACCGCGCGGGCGCTGCGTGAGATCCGCCGCAGCAAGGCTGAGCACATCGCCGACGCCGCTCAGCGCGCCCGCATCGGCCAGGTCGAGGCCGAGAGTACGCGAGCGGAAGTCGACGATCTCGAACGCCGTGAGGTCGAGCTCGTCGCCGGTCACGGGGACCTGCGGTTCACCGGGCTGGTCACCGTCTCCGCGACCAGCGAGGCCGAGCTTGAGGAGCGGTGCGTCGCACTGGAGACGGCCGCCGCACAGGCGATGTGCGAGGTGCGGCGGCTGTTCGGTCAGCAGGGTCAAGCGCACCTGGCCGCAGCACTGCCGTTGGCGCGGGGTGTGCTGTGAGCGGCGCGCGCACGTCGACGTTCCGCCGCACTGCGGGGCGATACCGCAGCGGCCCTCGACTGCGGTTGCCGGCCCACCGGGCGTCCTCGGCGACCTTGGCCGGTGCGTACCCATTCCTGGTGCCACCGCCGTGCGACATCGGCGTGCCTGTGGGGCAAGACGCTTTGACGGGCGGGCCGTTCTGCTTCGACCCCTGGGCGCTGTACAGCGCAGGCGACCTGACGAACCCCAACCTGCTCCTGGCCGGCGTGATCGGGCAGGGCAAGTCAGCACTGGCCAAGTCCCTGGCGATGCGGTCCATCACGGCCGGACGTGCCGTCTACGTGCCGGGCGACCCGAAGGGCGAGTGGGCACCGGTCGCCCAGGCGGCCGGTGGCACGGTGCTGCGCCTCGGCGCGGGACTGCCGGCCCGGCTCAACCCCCTGGACGCCCCGGACGGCACGGAGCCCCACGGGCCACGGAGCCGCCTGCTGGCTGCCGTCGCAGCCCTGACGGTCCACCGAGAGCTTGGCCCCGCAGAGCATGGCGCCCTGGACGCAGCCCTCACCTCGGCCGAGCATCGGCGCAGCACACCGACGATCGGCGACGTCCTTGACGCGCTGGCTTCTCCCGACGCCTCGTCGGCCCGCTGCGACGGCGTCCGCGTTGAGGATCGCTCTCAGGACGGCCGAGATCTCGCCCACGGGTTGCGACGCCTCGTGCGCGGTGACCTCGCCGGGCTCTTCGACGGTCCCTCGACCGAACGGCTCGATCCGCACGCCCCGATGCTCGTCCTGGACCTGTCGCGCCTCGGCTCCGACGAGGACGCGCTGGCCCTAGCGATGACGTGCGCATCCGCGTGGCTCGAGGGGGCGCTGCTGGCATCGACCGCGAAGCGGTGGGTCATCTACGACGAAGCCTGGCGGGTCCTGCGACACGTCGCGCTGGTGCGCCGGATGCAGTCGCAGTGGAAGCTCTCGCGCGCCCACGGCATCGCCAACCTCATGGTGCTGCACCGCCTGTCCGACCTGGACGCCATCGGCCCCCAGGGCTCCGAGGCCCGCTCTCTGGCGCAGGGACTGCTGGCGGACTGCTCCACCCGCGTCATCTACCGCCAGGAGTCCGACCAGCTCTCCGGCACCGCAGGCGCACTCGGCCTGACCCGACCGGAACGGGACCTGCTCCCGGTCCTGCCCCGCGGGACGGGGCTGTGGAAGATGCCGCACCGCACGCACGTCGTGCACCACGTCCTGCACCCCGCCGAGGTCGACGTCGTCGACACCGACTCCGCCATGCGCGACCACACCGAACACGAGGACCGGTGATCACCATGAACGACGACGACATCATCCGACTCGCCGAGCAAGCCACCCTCGGCTCCGTCCTGCTGCAGCCCACGGCCCTGGACGACATCCAGCGGTGGCTGCGCGCAGGCGACTTCGCCGACACCTGGCACTCCGAGGTCTTCACCACCATGCTCGAACGGCACGCCGCCCACGAGCCCATCGACCCCCAACGAATGGCCGACGCGCTCACCGAACGGCTCGGGACACGCCGGGCCAACCTGCCGCGGCTCGCGGACCTGCTACACGTGACCCCGCCACATCCCCACGCCGTGACGTATGCGCGGATGGTCCTGGACGGCGGGCTGCGTCGAGAGATCGCCGGCGCCGGCGTACTCCTACGGGCCGCCGCCGTCCGGTGCGCATCCGATCGCATGTCCCGTCCGATCTTCGCGACCTGCAATGTCGTGGACGCCGCGATGGACTGTGCCGAGGCACGCTGGGCGAAGGCCACCGGCCAGCCTCACGACGAGGTCGTCGTCCCCCTCGCGCTGCGTGCCGTCATGCGGAACACGGAGGCGCGCATGGGCGCCGACAAATACCTGAGCGCCCACCCCGGCCGCGACGCCGGCTCCGAACGCCGCAACGTCATCGCCCTGATCGGCGCGCTGATCGCCCAACCCGACCACGTCCCAGAGGTCGCCAAGTGGCTGGCGCCTGCACGGATCACCGATCCCGGGTGGCGCGCCGTCTACGGCACCCTCGTCGAGCTCGCCGAGCTCGGGCAGCACATCGACATCGTCACCGTCGCCTGGGCCACCCGCGCCCACGCCCACGCCCACGCCCACCATCAGCCGGGACTGCCCGGACTGTCGCAGCTTCGGGCCGCCGTGGACGACGGTTGGTCCCGGCAGCTCAGGCCAGCGATCCAAGCCGTCGCCGGCGATCAAGTGCGCCACCTGGCTGACGCCGGCGCCGCGCAGCTCGTCGCCGGCGCCACGAACCCCGGCGTGCTCATCACCGACCTGGTCGACACCGGGCACCTCCTGACCAGCGCGCTGCGCCGCACGGCCGCGGCCCTGCCGATCGAGCCGGCGCACTCCGCTGCGGCGGCCCCGGTGGTGCGCACCCAGCAGATCGAGTCGGTCTCGCGATGAGGCCCACGACTCGAACTACGCACCCGTATGGCGCGGGTGGCTCAGACATGACCACGGTGGCAATGGCCGTTGGGTCAACAGTCCTCGTCCTGGCTGCGGTCCTATGGACCGGAGCGGCCCTCGCCTGCCTCCTGACCGGGCGCACTCCCCCGACGGCCGGACTCCTGACCGCGCTGAGCGCGATCGCTCACCCGGCCAACCCCGCATCGGTGTGGCCGCACCCGCCCGCGATGCCCGGACCCGTGGCGTACTGGACCGGGACCGCCCTGGCCGCCGGCGCCTGGGTGGGCGTGACCTGGGGCATCTGGTGTGTCTGGCGACGCGTGGCCACGAACGACCCCCGGCACACCGGGCAGGTGCGGAATCTTCCGGGGATGGCCGCGCCCAGCGACGTGCACGCGGTCGCGGGCCAGCGCAGCCTGCGCGCCCGCGCACCCGTCGTGCGCCCCTCCCTGGACCGGTCCGCCGCACCACACCAGGTCGGCTTCCGCCTCGGGCAGCTACGCGGCCGGGACCTGTGGTGCACCGTGGAGGACTCCGCCCTGCTCGTCGGACCACCCCGCATGGGCAAGGGCCTGCACGTGGTCATCCCGTGGGTCCTGGACGCACCCGGCCCCGTCGTGGCCACCTCCACCCGCCCGGACACCCTCGCCGTCACCCTGCGCGCTCGACGCGCTCGTGGACCGGTCGCGATCTTCGACCCGCAACGCCTCGCCGGGCTGCCCGGCGGCCTGACGTGGTCACCCGTGCGCGGCTGCGAGACTCCCCGCACGGCCCTGGTCCGTGCCCGCGGCCTGGCTGCCGGAGCCGGGTTCGGGCGCGCCGTCTCGGACTCCGACTTCTGGGCCGGGCAAACCGAGACCGCCCTGCGCTGCCTGCTGCACGCCGCCGCCCTGGACAACCGCCGCGCCGTCGACCTGTACCGCTGGTCCCTGAACCCCACCTTGGCCGAGGACGCCGTCACCATCCTCAACCGCAGCACCACCGCGGCCGATGGATGGGCCGACGCCCTGGACGCCTCCATCCACTCCGACCCCCGCACCCGCGACTCCATCTGGCTCGGCGTCCGCCAATCCCTAGCCGCCCTGGCCGACCCCGACGTCCTGGCCGCCGTCGAGCCCAAGGCAGGCGAGTCCTTCGACCCGGCGGCGTTCTTGCGCGAGTCCGGAACGCTGTACCTCTTGGCCTCCGCCGTCGCCTCCGGGTCCTGCGCGCCACTGGTAGCCGCGTTCGTCGAGGACATCACCGAGACCGCCCGCGCCCTGGCCGCCCGCTCCCCCGGCGCACGCCTCGACCCACCACTGCTCCTGGCCCTGGACGAGATCGCCAACCTCACCCCACTACCCTCCCTGCCCTCCCTGATGGCCGAAGGCGGCGGCTCGGGCATCACCACCCTGGCCGTGCTGCAATCGTTGGCCCAAGCCCGCGCCCGCTGGGGCGAACACGCCGCCGACGCGATCTGGGACGCCGCCACTGTCAAGATCGTCCTGGGCGGCCTGGCCAAGTACCGGGACCTGGACGACGTGGCCCGCCTCGTCGGCGAGGTGGACGAGCTCACCGAGACCCGCTCCCGCGGCCGCGCAGGTGACCGCTCTTCGTCCACCTCGGTGCGCACCATTCCGGTCATGCCGGCGTCCGTGCTGCGCACGCTGCCGTTCGGCACCGCAGTCCTGCTGCTGCGCCAGACCAAGCCCACCGTGATCGATTTGGCCGCGTGGACCGGCCGACGCGACGCAGCAGTGCTGCGGACCGATCAGAGGGCCGTCGAACACGCCACCGCGACCGGCACGGCGGTGCCGGCATGATCAAGCTCGCGCTCGGCACACTCGCGTTCCTGTCCGTCCCGGCCCTAGCGATCATCACCGCGCTCACCGTCGGGGGGACGGCCAGCGCCTGCATCGCCTCCTCCGCCGGCGGGCCGCTCGCCGACGACGCACCCATCCCCGCTGTCGCGCGGACCTGGATTGCCGAGACGAAGGGCACCTGCCCCGACCTGCCGGAGACGTGGATCGCCGCCGTGATGGCCCAGGAGTCCGGGTTTCGACCCGCTGCGCACGCTGAAGACTCCAACGGTGGCACCTGGGGACTGCTGCAGATGAACGCCTATATCTGGCGGGCGCACTACGGCCACCCAGCGACCGCCGACCTCAACCGCAACGGCGCTCCGGACATCGAGGACCCCGACATCCACGCCGCCGTCGGCGGTACCTACCTGTGCGCCCGCCTGGGCGGTGTGAGGCAGATCCGCGCCGACCACCCCGACTGGGCCTCCTCCAGCATCCCGATCCTGGACGCCCTAGTCATCGCCCACAACGCGGGCGAATCCCGGCTGCGCAGCTACCCTGCCATCCCGGCTGTCACCGCCCGGTTCATCGCCAACATGAACGAACGGATGGCAGCTTGGACCGCCGACGGCGTCTCGGGCGCCGTCCAGGAGGACGCGAACCCGGTCCAGCCCGTTGCCGCCTCACCTGGCGAGGAGTCGTCGGCGAGCGGGTGCACGCCTCAACTGGGGAGAGGCAAGGTCGTCGTTCCGGCCGGTACGCCGGCCGATGTCGCGACGGCCGTGCGCAACGGCCTGGCCTACGTCGGGGTCACCTCCGGGTGGCGCCAGCTGTGCGACCGGCTCGCCTGCCGCGCCTACGGGTACGTCGGCTCCGGATACACCTCAGCCAAAGCCCATTGGACCGAGATGGTCACCACCGGGCACGCCCACCCCGGAGACGCCTGCCCACCCCTGGGCGCCTTCACGTTCTGGAACACCGGACGCCCCTTCGGCCACGCCTCCCTGGTCGTGCAGACCGACCCCGGCTGCGACCCCACCAAGATCCTGCTCACCGCCAACGAGGTGTTCGACTCCGCCACCGGCAACCAAGGCGGGGTCTACCTGATCAGCTTCGCCCGCCTGTCCGCGATGTACCTGCACGGCAACGGGTACCTCGGCTGGTCGGACCCGGTCTGCAAAGGCGCACTGCTCCCCGCAGGAACCACCCACCCCGCACCCTCCGGGCGGTAGCCATGACCGGTCGCACAACACCGTCCAGCGACGAACGCCTCGCCGCACTGCACGACAAGCTCATCACCGCGGTCGCCGACCTCGTCCACTCCGACCGCTGGCGGCAGATGCTCACCACCGCCGCCCGGTTCCCGGCCTACTCCCCCTCCAATGTGCTGCTCATCGCCGCACAACGACCCGACGCGACCCGGGTCGGCGGCATCCGCACCTGGAACAACCTCGGGCGACGCGTCGTCAAGGGCGAACGCGGCATCGCAATCCTCGCCCCCTGCACCTACCGATCCACGGCGACCGACGCTGAGTCAGCAGGCAGCGAGGCCGAGCCGGCCGCGGCGCGTCAGAAGGACGCGGACCCGGTCTCGATGCGTGAGCTGCGCGGCTTCCGTGTAGTGCACGTGTTCGACATCAGCCAGACCGACGGCCCACCCCTCCCCGAGGTCGAGCCGCGCCTGCTGACCGGCGATGCCCCGCAGCGCCTCTGGGCGCACCTGGCCGGGACCGTCGCCGACGACGGCTTCACCCTCGAGCGCGGCCCCTGCCCCCCAGGCGCCAACGGCTACACCGCCTACCGCGCCAACACCGTGCGCATCCGCGACGACGTCGAACCGGCACAAGCGACCAAGACACTGGCCCACGAGCTCGGACACATCCGGGCCGACCACGAACACCGCTTCCCGAACTACGCCAGCAATACGCAGTGCCGCGGACGCGCCGAAGTCGAAGCCGAATCCATCGCCTACCTCGTCGCCGCCACCGCCGGCCTCGACACCACGAACTACTCCCTGCCCTACATCGCCGGCTGGAGTCAGGGACGCCTCGACCTGCTACGAGAATCCGCCACACAGGTGCTGATCGCGGCACGCTCGATCGGCGCTCCCGACGAACCTGACAGCAGACCCGGCCCCGGCATACCCGACCTGGTGCTGGGCGACTACCGCGACTTCGCTCCGGCGCGCGCCGACGGACTGGACCACCTGTAGCTCGTCCCGGAGGCGGGCCAGAACGCTGCGCTCGTCCATGGTGAACGCGTCCCGCACACTGTGGCCATGTGCGGCCGATACGCCCAGACCCGAGCCGACGACAAGCTTGCCCGCGACTTCGCCGTGCAGCAGATACTCGTCGACGCCGGCCGGCCCTCCTGGAACGTCGCGCCCACCACGGTGATGCCCGTCGTGCTCGAACGGGTCGAAGACGACAAGGTCGTGCGCCAGCTACGCCCAGCGCGCGGGGGACTGACGCCCAGCTGGATGAAGGACCCGGCCGGCGGCGCGCGGCTCATCAACGCCCGGGCCGAGACGATCACCCAGAAGCCGGCGTTCCGCAAAGCGGCCACCTCCCGGCGCGCCGTCATCCCGATGGACGGCTACTTCGAGTGGCAGAGGCACCCTGGGGAGAAGCGAAAGACGCCGTACTACCTGACCGGCCCCGACGCGGCCCCATTGGCGGCTGCCGGCCTCTACGAGCTGTGGCCCGACCCATCCACGCCCGAGGACGACCCGGGCCGGTGGCTCTGGACGTACACGGTCATCACCACCACAGCCACGGACTCGACCGGGCACATCCACGACCGCGCGCCACTACTACTACCGGCAGACATGGTCGACACCTGGCTCGACCCGTCCCTCACCGACCCCGAGCAAGTACGCCAGCTGGTCGCCTCCGTGCCCGAACCTCAGCTCGTGCCGCGCAAGATCGGCTACGACGTCGGCAACGTCCGCAATGACCGGCCAGACCTTATCCAGCCGATCGAAGGCTGACACGATCTCGGCATGACCGGCAAGCTTCTGGGCGTAGACGACGCGGCTGCGCGGCTTGGGGCCGACCCGCGCACCGTCCGGCGATGGGCCGACACGGGACGGCTCCCCGCGGAGCACACCGCGGGAGGGCACCGCAGGTTCCGGCCCACGGACATCGACGCCGCGCTCCGTGACGATCCCGTGGAGCCCAGCAGCGAGGCCGGACACAACGAGTCCTCGGTCCCGTTCGGGTACCGGCGGACGCTGCGCTGAGGACCGGCGCCCCGCGAGAGATCGTCATCTAGCCCAGACAGGAAATCTGAAGAAGGCCGCAGGAAGGGTCCGCTGAGCCTTGCCGCCAACAGCTTCGGGCGGTGACGCTCAACGGAGGAAGAATCTCACTGGTGCCGGGCAGGGGCTCGTCGCGTCAAGCAATTCGCCGGTCAGTCAAGCCCTCGCCGGCGTAGGCGTACGAACGCCACCAGCAGGAGCGCGCCGGAGGCTGCCAGGCCAGCGCCGACCCATGCGAACGCCAGCCAGGCGGGCGCGCGCGGCGAGACGAGCAGCGGTCGGCTGTACGTGAACGTCTTCCCGTCAACGCCGACGCCGCTCGCCTCGATTGTGTGCCGACCGGGCGGCAGGTTGGCGGGAAGGTACACAACGTTGCGCGCGACCCCGTCCTGGTCCGACTCGAGCACCGCCAGGACCTGCGCAGTCGAGTGCACCGTGACGGTCAGCGGTGACAAGGGTGCCGCCCCGTGCACCGTCAGGTCGAGGGCCGTCCCGCTGCCGACTCGTAGGGGTGAGAGCACGGATTTCGGTCCCAACGTTGCCTTCGGTGCAGAAGGCGGGCTCTTGGCCTGGACGTAGGGGCCGGCGGAGCTGACCTTGCCCTCGATGGTTGTCACCTTCTTGGACCACGAGACCAGCGCGTTCGTCTCGGCCGTGTACCCGGCGACGGTCGGGTGCATGAGTTCCTGCGTCGTCTCGGTCTTCTTGACGGCGTCGTCCACGCCCCGGAGGTACCCGCCCGAGGCGGTCACGGGTTGGATGAATGGGTCCGCGGAGCACGCGGTGTGGTCGGGAAGGACCGCGTCCTGGACAGGAGCGGCGAAGTAGATCGACTTCCCCTTGGCGGCGAGTGCGTCGACCGCGCGCTTGACTTCCGCGTTCAGGGCGACGACGACTTTGTTGCCGAACTGGACCTCGTTCGCGGTGAAGCCGGTACAGGATGCGCGTTGCCATTGCGGAAGGACCTGCGGATAGGCAAGGACGATCACGGCTGCCGGAGAGCCCGTGCGGGTTGACGGGTTCACGGCGTCCCAGACCTGCTCGTAGGCCAGTTCGAGCTTTGGGCGCGTCTCTTCGGACCCGGAGAAGAGGGGGACGACTTCGTGGAGCGCTTCGATGTAGCCGGCGACTTCCATGACGAACGCCAGGTCGGTCACGCAGTCGTTGGTCGGGTCGACGACGGGCACCCCGAAGGGCTGAAATCCGCTGTAGACGCATCGGCGGATGAGGTCTCCGAAGTGGATGTCGTTGCCGGCCATCGTCATCAGGACCAGTGAGGGGTGGTCTTGGAGGGTGGTGGTCATCTGCTCGAGCTGTGACGGCTGGTCCTTGCCGTCGCTGCGGTTTGTGAAGTCGGCTAGGACAGCCCCCGAGCACGCGAAGTTCGCGACGTTGTCCGTGCCGTAGAGGGCCACGGCGTAGGTCTGGTTGCTGCGGTGGCACGAGGTCTGCTTGGCGTTGGCGAGCGGGAGGTAGTCGCGCGTGCCTTCCCCGGCCGAGTAGGAGTCGCCCAGGATGACGACCTTTCCGTCCCCAACTCTGTTCAGGACAGGCCCGCCGTCCGCGAGCGTGAGGTTCTTCGCGACGATCGTGACGGTCCCGGTGTTGGTCACCGAGCCCAGTTTCGGTGCTGTGGTCGTGACCTTCCAGTTCGCGGTGCCCAGCGTGTGTGCGGCCGTCGAGAATGTCCACTCTCGGTGGACGCTCGCGCCGGGCGGGATGTTGCCGAGCCGGTATGTCGGTGGGATGGCCGGAGGGAACACGGACCCTTCACCACGGTCGACGAACGACAGGGCGACGGTGACGTCGGTCGCTGTCTGGGCGGAGGGGTTCGTCACGGTGACGCCGACCCTGCCTACGACACCGCCGACGACGGGGCTCGATGCGGTGACGTCGGCTCGCAGGCGTCCGATCGCGATGTCGCCCATGAGCTTGTTGAGCTGTGTGCCGTCGGCGACGTCGTAGTAGGTGCCGCCGGTCGCGTTCGCGATGCACGACAGCTCCGTGCGGCCGGCCGCGGAGATGTCGAAGCCCATGGCTTGGACCGTGACGTGGAACCCCTGCTCGACGATGCTTTTGGCGGCCGCGCACGGATCGCCTTCGCAGTTGCTCTCGCCGTCTGAGACGAGCAGGACGTTCGCGGAGTTGATGCCTTGGGCTTTCACGGATGCGACGGCCGCGGCCAGGGCTGAGGCTGTCGGGGTGTTGCCGTCAGCTTGCAGGGCGTTGATCTGCGCTTCGAGGGCCGCAGTGTCGGTCGCGGCGCCGATTTTGCCTGCGGGCACGTAGCCACCCGCTCCGCAGTCGCCCCCGCTCGGGTAGGTCCACAACCCGATCTGAGATCCAGGAGGTTGCTGGTGCACGACGGTGCGCAGCGCCGTCTTGGCGGCGTCGAGCTTGCTGACGCCATCCGCACCTCCTGAGGCGGTCTCGTTCATCGAGCCGGACAGGTCGACCACGACGAGCAGCGGGTCTCCGACAAGTGAGCTGCTCGTGCCGGTGACCAGTGCTGCTGGCAGGTGCGGGTGCGCGGGTTCGGCCGCCGTGCGAGACGCCGCGAACGACCAGCTGGCAATCATGACGGCGAGGCATGTGGCGCCGAGGCGATGCAGGGCAGCGGTCACGGTGCTGGGGTGTTCCAGGCGGTGACGGCGTCGGTGCCGCCGGAGACCTTCGCGTCCGCGATGGCGACGGCGGCGTCGATGCGTTGCTCCGCCGGGGTCAGGTTCGAGATCCGCACCGTGAGACGCAGGGCACCCGTCGTGTCGACGTGCAGCGGGGTCGAGGTTCCATAGGTGACGGTCAGGTCCGCTTTCGGTACCCCATCAGCGAGCACCTCGACCCGAACTCGGGCAGAGGGGTCGACGTCGTCCGGGATGCCGAGCGTCGCGTCCAGGGTGTCGATCGCGTGGCCGATGATCCACGAGGTTTCGCTCGCACTCGCGCGTGCTGGGCAGGTCAAGGTGTTGTCGAGCTGGACACCGTTGACGGACTCCCGGCCATCTGAGCAGCCGCCGGTGACGGTGTCGAGGTCTGTGAGGTACAGCGATGTCGCACCGTCGGCGAGGACGAGCGTCACCTGTGCGGGCAGGTCGGTTCCGGGTGCCGGTTCGATCGAGATGCCGACCCCTGCTGGGGTGCCGGCCAGGTAGGTGCGTCGAAGGGTGACCTCGGCGCCGAGTTGGGCCAGGGCCGCGGCGATGGCCTGGCCGTCTTTGCCTGCGACGTCGGGGACCTTCGCCGTCGTGGACACGGTCAGGAAGACCGTCGCGGGGTCTGCGGTGCCGAACACGGGGTCTTGGGCGATGACCCGCCCGGCGGGGCCAGCCGCTTCGCGGGTGGTGGTCGTGACGGCTCCTGTCGCCACTCCTGCGTCTGCGAGGACCTGGCGGGCGTCGTTCTCGCTCAGGCCGCGCACGTCCGGGGTTAGCACGGTGGCGGTCAAGTCCGCGGCCACGTCGATCCCACTCGCAGTCGGGTCAGCTGCGCCGAGATCGCGGCCGGCCATGGCACGCGCGTTCGCGCCCCACCCCAAGGCGGCCCCGGCGAGGAAGGCTGCGACCACGGTGAGCACGGCGGAGCCGACGAGCGCGGCGAGCACGCGCCGATCGCGTGGCCGTTTCCTGGTCGAGCCGGTCGGCTCGGCAGCAGGATCGGCTGCTTCGGGTCCCTTGACGCTCATGGCTACACCAGGTGGAACGCGAGGATGACGGTGCCCACGGCCAGCACGAGGGTGATGGCCGCTTCGCGCCACTTGCCGAGCCCGAGCAGGGCACCATCGATCGGGTTCACCGGGACCAGGGTGCTGGACGCGACCAGGAGGCTGGCGCCGGCCGCGACGCTCGCCAGGGGTGCACCCGTCGTGCGTGACACGACGAAGCTCAGCACGGCGATGAGGCCGAGGGCGGCGGCTGCGACGCGCACCGCGCGCACCCGTGCGATGCCGTCCTGGACGACGGGTGGCGGTGTGAATCCGACCCCCACCGCGGTCAGGAGCCCGGCCAGCGTGGTGGCTGGAACGGAGGTCGAGCGGACGATGGGGTCCTGTCGTCCGCCGGCGATACGTGAGACGACCATGTGGGTGCCGAACAGTCCGAGGATCAACGCCAGGGCAAGGACCTGCACCCACCAGCCGTAGGTGTCCGACAGCCACCATGCCGCTGCTACGCCCAGTCCCGCCATCCAGTACCAGGCGGGCCGCACGTCTCTGATTCGGCGAAGCACGCCCCAGCGACCGCCGGTCGGGGGTCCCGAGTTCGGGTCACCTCCTGTGCCGGTACGCAGCGCGGACTCCGTCAGGTTGCTGAAGAACGCGTCAGCGCCGAGCACGGAGGCAGCGCGCAGGAGCACGACGAGGATGAGGCCGATCGTCAGCGGGTTTCCTCCGGTAGTGAGGCTGTCGGACTGAGCCCAGTCCGTAGGCACCGGCCGTGAGACATCCAGGTTGGTCTCGTAGACCGTGTCGTCGTACGCGATTTGGGGTTCGGCGTTGCGGAGGTCGTCATTGAGGCGAGCCGCGTGCCCGAGCGCGCCTTGTGCTGCGACTGCGGCGGCCACCCCGGGTTCGTCCGCCCAGGCGGAGCCCAGGTTGAACCAGCCCAGCGCGTAGTTGGGACGGGCGTCGACGGCGTGGGCGAAGGCGTTCACCGCTTCTTCGCGGTCGCCGGTGTGCCACAGGGCGACCCCGAGGTTGTTCCACGAGGAGAACAGTGAGCCGTCCGCGTCGACCGCTGCCTGGTAGGCGGTGACGAGGTCGTCGTCCTGCCCGTCGGATGTGGTCGCCGACTCCCTGCCGTCCCCGGTGGCTGTCGCGCTGCTCGGCGCGCTCGGCTCCGACGGGCTGCTCTCTGCGGGTGCGGCTCCTGCGGCTCGGTCAGCCTCGGCCTTCGCTTCGATGAACAGCGGGTTCGCAGGGTCCCGCGAGACGGCAGCGGTGGCCCATTGCTGCGCTGCGGCGGGATCGTCGAGGGCGAGCTCGACGATCACGCCCAGCTGGTCCTCGGCTCCGCGAAGCAGCACTCCGTGGCCCTCCTCCTGGTACTGCTCGGCCAGGGCGACGGCCGAGTCGAGCTTGACCATCGCTGCCGTGTCGTCACCGGCTTCGTGGTCGAGGCGCGCCAGTTGCGAGAGGGCGTAGAACTCGACCTGCCGGTCGGGGACCTGCTCGAGCGGGATGATCAGCGGTGCCGCTTGAGCGGCCTCCAACGCTTGCCTGGCCTGGTCGTCTCGGCCCAGCTGCGCCAAGGCCGCGCCGAGACGCAGGCTGTCCCACGCCGGTCCGTTGGCGGACTCGGCGAAGTAGGTGCCGTCATCCTCGGGCTCGTTCATCGGCCAGGCGTCGAGTGAGGCGGAGAATGCTTGCGCCGCCGCGTCGTAGTCGCCCAGCAGGTAGTGCGCTTCGCCGAGCCGGTCGAGTGCGGCGGGATTGTCGGGTGACCGCTCGAGCCACGCCTCGGCGACGGCGCGTGCTTCCTCGACGCTCCCCCACATCCGCAGCCCGTTCTGCAGCCACTCGTAGCCGCCGAAGTCGTCCACGGTGCCGGACTCGATCGCCCCGTGAGGGTCTGCCAGGGCTCCGTACAGGTTGGGTGCGTCGTCGCCGTGGTATCCGCTGCCGTAAGCCGACAGAAGCCACCCTGCAAAGTCGTGGCGGAAGGTCGGCACGAACGCGCCGTCCACGACGGTCGACGCACCGCCGCAGTTGGTGAAGAAGCTATCCCCCCGAGCCCGCGAGAAGCCCGGAATCTGATCCAGGTGGTCGGGGTACACGACGCTCGGCAGCACAGCCTCAGGTGGGAATCCCTGAGCCAGGGCCGCGGACATCTGGGCACCCGCGAAGTCGCCGTTGCGAGCATTGACCGCGGCGGCGAGAGCCAGCATGGACGGGGGCACCGCGTCGGTGGGCCAGGTCGCAGTGATCTCAGAGGCACGCTGCACCTCACCTTGTGCGAGCAGGATCCTGACCCGCTCCTGCTCGACCGCCGGGTCCGTGGTCCGCTGTGCGGCGGCGTCGAGCGCCGCTGTGGCACGCTCCAGGGCCGCCCGGGCGGTGAACGGCTGCACCCCGTCGTTGAGGTCTACCAGGGCCTCCGCCAGCAGTACGTCGGCCTCTCCAAGGAAGCCGAGCGCGCTCTGCGGGTGGTCCTTCTGCAGCGCCCGGAACTCCTCCAGCATCGGGGTGCGGTCAGGGTCCGGCTGCCCGTCGTCCCCGCAGGTGCTGTCGTAGGTTCCGAGCAGCTCATTCATGGCGATCACATACCGGATAGCCGGATCGTCACCGCACGTGGCTTTCGCGTCCTGCCACAGCTGCCCGTCGCCCGGGCTGACATAGGCGAACAACAGGGACTGGGCGTGAGCGAGAGCCAACGCCGAGTCGCAGGTCGACGGCCTCTGCTGGGCGAGCCCCTGCAACAGACTGAACGCGATCACTGCGCCGGGTGCGTCCGACCCGCGCAACAGAATCAGACCCGCGAGGTCCAAGACGTCCTCCGTCGAGGCGGACCCCAGAACGGCAGACACTGGCCCGTCGACCCCGTCGTGCACGTACGGGTACTGGTCGCCCTCGGGTTGGACGAAGTCGGCGGCGTCGACGATCTGCTGCCAGTCCG
Source organism: uncultured Cellulomonas sp. (assembly GCF_963527515.1). Taxonomy (NCBI): domain Bacteria; kingdom Bacillati; phylum Actinomycetota; class Actinomycetes; order Micrococcales; family Cellulomonadaceae; genus Cellulomonas; species uncultured Cellulomonas sp. The sequence goes on from NZ_CAURTV010000001.1 coordinate 88,891, forward strand.
CACCGAACAAGGCCGTGCCGCGCTGCTCGACGGCCTCGTACTCGCCCACCGACGCGTCCAGCTCTCGCGCCGAGTCCGAGAGCAGAGGCAGGTCCGGCACTCCGAGCGCCTCGCTTACGGCGGCCGGCGCCGTGGATGGCGCTGTTGCTTCGGCGGTCTGCGCCACTGGCGGTGTGGGATCCTGTGGTGGGGCCTTCGCCTCGCTCGTTGCGAGCACGCTTTCCAGGCGGGATCGAGCTGCCCCGTCTGCGGCCAACGATGCACCTGTGGGGATTGCTAGGGCGAGCAGCGAACCGACCGCCGCGAGTGCTAGCGCCAACGTGCGACCACGAGCCGACACCGTTCCTCCTCGTCGCTGCGAGCATCAGGGGGAACTGGGGCGCCCGGCTGAGTCGGACGCTAGCAGCGGGCCCTCACCCGGAATTGCTTGTTTGTGGGTGATCTCGTCTCCGTTCTGAACGCCGCCTGCAGTTGCTCAGGAGTGAGGAGGCCGAAGAGCTCTCCGCTCAATCGGCTGGAGGTGGGCTCGGTCCCGGGTTGGTTCTCGAGCGACTGATCCTCCAGGTGTCAACGACGGTTGAAAACTGATCAGGGATCGACGGGCGAAAGTTGACCACCTCGCCTGGTTGTTCAGTCGGTCGTGCTGGCCGCGGGTGGGCGGCCGAGGTCGCGGTTCTTGAGCCGGTAGGAGTCGCCCTTCAGGGCGATGACGTCGGCGTGATGGACGAGGCGGTCGATCATCGCGGCGGCGACGGTGTCGTCGCCGAAGACCTCGCCCCAGCGGCCGAACGGCTTGTTGCTCGTGACGATCAGCGAGGCGCGTTCGTAGCGGGCGGAGACGAGTTGGAAGAACAGGTTCGCTGCTTCGGGTTCGAACGGGATGTAGCCGACCTCGTCGATGACCAGCAGCGGGTAGCGGCCCAGGCGGCGGAGCTCGTCTTGCAGGCGTCCGTCGTGGTGGGCCGTCGCGAGCCGGTCGACCCACTCGGAGGCGGTCGCGAACAGGACCCGGTGCCCGGCTTGGCAGGCGCGGATCGCGATCCCGGTCGCGAGGTGGGTCTTGCCGGTGCCGGGCGGGCCGAGGAACACGACGTTCTCCCGGGCGGCCACGAAGTCCAGGGTGCCCAGGTGGGCGATCTGGTCGCGGGGCAGGCCGCGGGCGTGCTCGTAGTCGAAGTCCTCCAACGACTTGCGCCCCGGGAACCGTGCGGCGCGGATGCGCCCTTCGCCGCCGTGGGCTTCGCGGGCGGCGACCTCGCGTTGCAGGCAGGCCGCGAGGAACTCCTCGTGGGTCCAGGACTCGGCCCGGGCGCGTTCAGCGAGCCGGTCGACCGCTTCACGCAGGGTCGGTGCCTTCAACGCGCGGGTGAGGAACGCGAGCTCGGCGGACACGTCGCGGGTGTTGGTCTTGGTCGCGGCGCCCATCAGGCCACGTCCGTCAAGCCGAACGCCGCGTCGTAGGCGCTCAGGTCACGTTGCTCGACGTCGTCGGCGGGTGCAGCGGCCGGCCGGTGGGCTGCGACCTGGGCCATCGCCAGCGCAGCGTCGCGGTGGGCCGGGTCGGTGATGGTCTGCCAACGCGCCCAGCAGCGCGGATGGGACGACACGGTCTTGGTGCCGAGGCGCACGGTGACCTGCTCGAGGTCGGCGTGGACCTCGACGAACCGGCCGACCGCGACCGGGTCGACCGAGTAGTCGTTGGAGCCCAACCGGACGTAGTGGTCTCGCGGCAACCGCACCCTCGTGCGCCAGCCCAGCTGAGGGGTCACCGGCGGCAGGGCGAGCATCGCTGCCCGGTCCGCCTCCCACCGCTGCTCCGGCCGGCAGCCGAGCACCCGATGCTTGCGCGCGTTGGCCAGCCTCAGCCAGTCGAGCAGCTGGGTGTTGAAGTCGTCCGGGCCGGTGAAGGTGCGCCCGGGCAGGAACGAGGTCTCCAAGTAGCCGTTCGCGCGTTCCACCAGACCCTTGGACTCCGGGTCACGCGGCCGACACTGATGGACCCCGATCCCCAAGATCCCGCGGAACGCCTCGAAGTCGTCCGTGAGCTTCGGCTTGCCGGCCCGCCAGGACCCGACCGCGGCCTCGTTGTCCCAGACCAACTCCTTAGGGACCGCACCCATGAGCTGCAGCAACGACCAGTGCCCAGCGATCAGATCGGGCGCCTGGCGGGAGGGCAGCATCGTCGCGAAGGTCATCCGCGAGTAGCCCGCGACCATCACCAGCACCGGCGGTGAGCCGACCTGCCCCGCCCCGAGCGGCACGTCGACCGGCGGGAACCACAGATCGCACTGGACCCGAGCGCCCGGGTCGTAGCTGGTGCGCGTGGCCGGGTCCGGCGGCAGATAGTACGGCCGCAGCACCCGCACCCGGTCCTTGAGCACGGTCAGCGAGTGCTCCCAGCCGATCCGCTGCGCGATCACCGTCGCCGGCATCGTCGGGCACGCGACTAACAGCTCACGGACCTGCGCCTCGACCGGATCGGCCAGCGACCCGCGCGCTGGCCGCTCGTACTTCGGCGGACGATCAGAGGCGAGCGCCTTCTTGACCGTGTTCCGCGCGATCCCGAGCCGGCGCGCGATCGCCGAGATCGCCATGCCCTCGACGCGACGCAGCCGACGGACCTCTGCCCAGTCCTCCACACCGATCACCCTCCGCAGGATCGCGGCAAGGTGGTCAGATTTCAGCCGTCGATCCCTGATCAGTCTTCAGGCGTCGACGACACCAGGCGGAAGCCGAAGTCCGATGGCTTGACCACATCGACGCCGAGTGGGTCAAGGCCACGGACGAAACGCCGGACCCGCGCGAGGCGTTCGCCGACGTGGCTGACGCGTCGACCGTCGGGCCAAGCCGTATTTGAAGTAAGGAGGCCCGATTTTCAAACTATCTGCATCTCGACACTTGCATTGTCGAGATGCGGGGCTGATTGACCGACGGTGAGCGTCCTACTTTGCTGAAAGCCGCCTCCGCAGCTGCTTGCGGTCAAACTACGAGCTGCGGCGCCGCGACTTCGAGGCGCCGGATGTCAGCGCTGACGCACCCTGGGCCGTTGCCCCGGCCGGTGCACGGCTCGCGGCCCGGCCCTCCTGTGTGCCCAGGGCTTCGGGACGTCCGGCACCGGGGTGCTGTGAGCTGCGGAACAACGCGATGACGACCACGCGTGACCGGGTTGCCCGAGACGTTCTGTATGGACGACCGCGCGCACTTCGCGTCCTCCGGGCGCGGGGGATGCACGTCCCAGTGGGGCTCAAGACGCAGGGGGTCCGGCAGGGATCGTGGGTCACGTGCGTGCCCGAGCTGCGGCATGAGCGGTCGCGCGTGACCGCACCCCCACTTCGGGACGGGGGGGTGCGGTCAGCGACGCTTGGGTCAGGCCGGGTTACGGACCACCCGGGTGACGGTGGGTGAGGTACTGGTGTGGCCGGAGTTGTCGGTCACCACGGCGGCGAACTGCAGGCGTGTGCCGAGCGGGTGCGCGGTGACGTCGTAGTAGACCGAGTAGTTCGGGTTGTCGTCGGAGCCGATGAGGGTCCATTCCTGGGTTCCGGCGACCCGGACGGCAAAGGACACCGTCGCGTACCCGTTGCCCGTCACGGTCGCCTCGATCTGCTGGCGTCCGCTGACCCCGGGCCCGACGGGCAGGTTGGTGATCCGGACCGTCGGTGCCGCCTGACTGGCTGCCACGGGCACGGATGCCTTGAACACCTGCGCGGACAGGCGAGGCACGGTGACGGTCAGGGTCGAGTCGGCTGCGGTCTGCAGCGTCGTGTTCCCTGCCGGGTACACCCGAGCAAACGGCATCTCGGCCGAGTAGGTCGGGATCGCCACCGTCTTGTCCTCGGTGCTGTTGTTCAGCGCGACGACGTACTCGACCTGCTCGGTGGCGCCGATGCGGCTGAACGCGTACACGCCCGCTTCGCCCGAGGCGTACCGCTCCACCTGGGTGCCGTTGCGCAGAGCCGGGTGGGCCTCGGTGACGTTGCTGAGCCGCTGGATGTACCGGAACATCGGGTGCCGGGTGTCCCAGTTGTCCTGCGCCATCGTCGAGATCGTCCCGATGAGGTCGTCGTCGAGGTACTCGGGCACCTGCGAGGCGAACATGCTCTGCCGGGCGAATTGGTCCATGCCGTCCTGGTCACCTTCGGAGGCGAAGCCCTGCTCGTCGCCGTAGTAGACGACCGGGTTGCCGCGGGCCAGGAACAGCAGCTCGTGGGCCAGCTCCATGCGGCGTAGCTGCTCCCAGTCGGAGCTGCCCGGGTTGTCGGCCCGGATCATCCAGCCGATCCGGCCGCGGTCGTGGTTGTCCACGAACGTGGTGAGCTGGTAGGCGTTCGAGTCGTGGTCGGTGAACCAGTCGTCGTTCGCGAACAGCTCGCGCAGCGACGATGCCGGAGCAGTCGACTGGGACGCGAACGCACGCGCCTGGCCTTGGAACGAGAAGTCCAACACCGACTGGTACTTGTCCCTGGTTGTGTACATGGACAGCTCGACCTCGTCCTCCACGGCGGCTTCGCCGAACATGAAGAACTCCGGCTTCCCGTTGGCGCGGGCGTAGTCGAGGATCCCGTCGTTGAACGCCTGCCAGAACTCGCCGTTGACGTGACGGGTGGTGTCGATGCGGTAGCCGTCGATGCCGTAGTCGTCGATCCACTTGCGGTAGATCTGCACGAACCCTTCGGAGACCTCCGGGCGCTCGGTGAACAGGTCGTCCAGGCCGAAGAAGTCGCCGTACAGCGAGTTCTCCCCCTCGAAGGTCGTCTCCCCACGGTTGTGGTACATCGTCACGTCGTTGAGCCAGGCCGGTGACTTGGCCACCTCGTCCCCCGGCTGCCGGAAGGTCGGGGTGTACGGGAAGCTCACCTGCGGGTCGAGTGCCGGGAAGTCCGGCTGCTGGGCGTAGTCCCGGTCGTCGAACGGCTCGCCCGCCGCGTCCTTGTACGGCACCTCGGACTTCGGGATGTACGGCTGGGACTCGCCCTCTTCGTAGGTGATGACGTCGCCGGTGTGGTTGGCGACGATGTCGAAGAACACCTTCATGCCCTTGGCGTGGGCGGCGTCGACGAGGTCGCGCAGATCCTGCTCGGTGCCGACGTGCGGGTCGACCTGGTCGAACTTGGTGATCCAGTACCCGTGATACGACGCGGTCTGGTTCGGCGCTTCACCGAAGATCCAGTCGTTGTACATCGGTGGGGTGATCCAGATGGAGGTCATCCCGAGCGACTGGATGTAGTCCAGCTTGGAGGTGACCCCCTTCAGGTCTCCGCCGTTGTAGTAGGCGCGGCTGGTCGGGTCGTACCCGTTGTCGAGCGGACCGCCCGGAACCCCGCCGGTGTCATTGGACGGGTCGCCGTTGGCGAACCGGTCCGTCATGAGCGAGTAGATCCGCTCGTTCGTGAGCGCGGCGCGCAGGCTCGGGCCCGCCACAGCGGCAGGACTGGGCCCGACCGGTGGCGGCGGGACGGCGAGCGCCGGCGCGGGGTACGCGACGACTGCCGCGCCGACTGCCAGCACCAGGGCCGCACGCCGTGTGCTTCGGTGTCGAACATTCATGGTCTGGCTCCTGCTCAGCGAAGGGCCCCGGAGCGTCCGCTGAACTGCAGCGTGACGGGCTCCGTGGTCGTGGCCGGGATGGTGACGGTGGCGACGCGCTTGTCGGCGTCGTAGGTGACGGGCAGCGTCTCGGCGGTGATGCCACCGTCGGGTCGCATGACGCCGGGACGGGACTGGGTGACCTTGCCGACGACCGCCGTCGACAGCGGGCGCGGCACGTCGTGCACCTTGAGCGTGACCGTGGTGATCGCCGAGTCGTACCCGTCGTGCACCACCTCCTGCTGCAGCCGCACGGAGCCCCCCGCAGACCGGGTCGCGGTGAACCGTGTCTCGTCGTACTCGCCCTGCGTCTTGTCCTGCGTCCAGCCGTCGTCCTCGTAGAACAGGGTGCTGGCCGAGCCGTCGACCCAGGCGTGCACCTCGAGGTCGGTCAGCGGCTTCTCACCGGTGTGCTGCTGCACCTCCCGCATCGGCACGATCGAGTCGGACCGCACGTACAGCGGCATGGTGCCCAGGGGCGCCACCCGGGTGATGGTCTGGCCACCGTTGAACGTCGAGCCGGTCCACCAGTCTGTCCACCTGCTGCCGGCCGGCAGGTACACCGACCGGGAGCGCTGCCCCTCGGTGACCACCGGGGCGACCATGAGGTTCTCGCCGAACATGTACTGGTCGTCGATGTCCCGCACGTTCGCGTCGTCCTGGAACTGGTAGATCAGCGGCTGCTGCACGGGCTCGCCGCTCAGCTCGGCGTCACGGTAGGCGTTGTAGAGGTACGGCAGGAGGCGGTAGCGAAGCTCGATGTACCGCTTGCCGATCGCTTCCACCTGCGGGCCGAACGCCCAGGGCTCCTGGCCTGGCTGGTCCTCCTGGAAGGTGTTGTCGTAGTGCACGCGGGAGAACGGGATGAAGGCTCCGACCTGCATCCACCGGGCCATCAGCTCGGGGGTGGTGGTCCCGGCGAACCCGCCGATGTCGTTGCCGACCTGCGCGATACCCGAGATCCCGATGTTGGAGTTCTGCGGGATGGTCAGCGCGAGGTGCTCCCAGCTGGACACGTTGTCCCCGGTCCACAGCGCCGCGTAGCGCTGGCCACCGGCGTAGGTGTCACGGGTCAGGACGAACGGCCGAACGCCGGGCTTGAACTGGTTGTATCCCTGCACGGTCGACTGCGTCTCGAGGAACCCGTAGATGTTGTGCACCTCGGTGTGCTGGAGGGTGCCGTGGTTGAACTCCACGTCGATCGGGGCGGTGTGGTACGGCTCGCTGAAGACGGCCGGCTCGTTCATGTCGAGCCACAGTCCTTCGACGCCGCGGTCGAGGAGGTTTCCGTGCAGCCCGGCCCACCAGTCGCGCACGTCCGAGCGCGTGAAGTCGGGGAACTTCGACGACCCGGCCCAGACGTCACCGATGTAGTCGGTGAAGTTCGGACCGGTCACCCAGGCGTCCAGGTCGTTCCCTTGCAGGTAGACGTCGTAGTTGTCGTCGACCTTCACGCCCGGGTCGTTGATCACCACGGTCTTGACGCCGAGGGCCTCGAGCTGGGCGTCTAGCTCCTCGGGCGGGAAGTCCTCCTCGTTCCAGGTGAAGACGCGCCAGCCGTCCATGTAGTCGATGTCGAAGTTCACGGCGTCCAGCGGGATCTTGCGGTCGCGGTACTCCTGCGCGACCTCGACCAACCGCTGGCCGGGGACGTAGCCCCACTTGCTCTGCTGCCACCCCATCGTCCACTCGGCAGGCAAGGGCTGGCGACCGGTGAGCTCGGTGTAGCGCGTCAGGATGTCGGCGATCGACGGACCGTTGAAGAAGTAGTACGTCAGGTCCCCGCCGTCGGCGTAGAAGTAGTAGTAGTCGTCGGCCTCGCTGGCCATCTCGTAGTACGAGCGGTGCGTGTTGTCGAAGAAGATCCCGTAGGCGTGGTCGTCACCCTTGAGGCCGTAGAAGAACGGGATCGTGGCGTACACGTACGGGGCTGTGACCGGGAACGAGTAGTTGTCGGTGTTCCACATGCGCATGCTCTCGCCGCGCTTGTTCAGTCCGCGGGTCTGCTCCCCGAACCCATAGAAGTCCTCGTCCGGGTCGGTCTTCTTGACCACGTACGGCTTGCCGTTCTCATACCCGGAGCCGTACCGCATGTCGTCCTCGTTGATGACGTTGCCGGCGGCGTCGAGCATGCGGACACCGAAGCGCTCCTTGAGCACCTCGACCGTCAGGTCGGACGTGACGATCCGATATGTCGTGGCCGAGTCCTCCACGGTGAACTCCACCGGGGCCCAGTCACGCTTGACGATGCCTGGGGAGAAGAACTCCTCCTTGTCCTTGGCCCGGACCGAGACCTTGGCCAGGTCGTCCGTGAAGAGCCGGACCTGGCCGACGAACCCGCCGAGGTCGAACAGCGCACCGTCAGCAGTCGGCGTGACGCCGCTGACGGTCAGCGTCGGCAAAGCGTCCTTGTCGAGGGGGTTCTCCGGGTGCGGCAGCGCACCGGTCGGGTCCGGCCACTCCTTCGCCTCAGCCGCCAAGGGCTGGTCCAACGTGCCCTGCTGGTCACCTCCCGTCTTCGCCCGTTCCTGACGTTCACGCTGGAGCTGCTCGATCTCCGCGCCGCGCTGGGCATCGGGATCGTCGGGCGCGGCGAGCGCGGGACCTGCCGGAGCCAACATCAGGACAGCGCCGGTGCCCAACGCCACCAGCACGGTGGACCGCCGACGAGTGGGTGGAGCGCCAGGACGCGTGAATGACGTGCCGCGGGCATGACGAAGAACAGGCATGGGAGCCACCAAGGATTGCGGTGCCGTCGTGTACCGACGCGCGGATGACGAGGCCACGCGTGAGAGGTGGAGCGTCCCGCTCGGCCCTGAACGGTCGACGCTTCACGACCTGACGCGCACCCCCAGGTCCCCCGCCGGCTGGAGGACGCCCCTGCGCGTCTGAAGATCCGGCAGTGGCGAATCTATGTACGCGCTGTGAGACGTGTCAAACGCTCCCGCGACGTTGTGAGCACTTGGTATGACTTGCCCCAGGAACCTGAGTGCGCGCCCCGGCCGCCGTCACATCTGGTCGGTGGAGCCTTCCTCTTTTTGCTCGCGGTCGGCGCCGGGCGCGAGCTTCGGCATCGCCCATCACGTACTCGATGTGCCGTGTGTTAGAAAAGTGTCATCGCCGCGCCAGGGGGGCTGTGGTGGCGCGCCACGATGAGGTGGCGTGCGGAAAGGCGCGCCGTGACGGCAATCGCTCAACACTTGGACCTGCTCGGACTCGCACGTCGTGAGACCTGCCGACGGCCGGTAGCGGTGAAGCTCGCCGCAATCGTGGCATTGGTTGTGGGCCTGTCCGGTGCGCCGTCCGCAGCCTTCGCCTCGACGGACGTTGGGACCGGCTGCGACCCGGCCCTCACGTCGGGGAGCTACGCGGACGCGACGGGCACCGCGGTCATGACCGTGACACACGTGAGCGACGACTGCCGGCGCAGTTACCGGCTCGAGACGTCCCGCACAGACACGCGCCGGTTCACCGAGGTCGCCGGCAAGCCGACCCTGCGTTCAGGCTCGGTGCTACTCGACGGGCTGTACGCCCTAGCGGTCGACGAGGCACGGGCCAACGAAGTCGACGTGGTCTCCGACCCGGCGTACGACGGTGGCGCGCCCATCGCCTGCGGGAACGGCTGCTACCAGACCGGCAAGGACTGGAGCTACGTCTGGACCCGCGACGTCGCGTACTCCGCCGACCTCGGCCTGGCCGCGCTCGACCCCGAGCGCATGCGCGACACCCTGCTGTTCAAGCTGAGCGAGCGGCGCGACGGGTCGGGCGGAACCCAGATCGTCCAGGACACCGGGACCGGTGGCAGCTACCCGAACTCCACCGACCGCGTCACCTGGGTCATGGGCGCGCTCGAGGTGCTCGACTGGTTGCCCGACAGCGAACGTCAGGCGTTCGCCGCCCAGGCGTACGAGGCCATCGTGAACACCGTCGAGCACGACCGCCGGGTCATCCACGACCCGAAGACGGGCCTCTACCGCGGGGAGCAGTCGTTCCTCGACTGGCGTGAGCAGAGCTACCCGGCGTGGACGGCAGACGACGTGGCCGACATCGCGATGTCGGAGTCCCTGTCCACAAACGTCGTGCACTGGATCGCGCTCGACGCGGCTGCGCTGCTCGCCCGTGATGCCGGGCACGGCGAGGCGGCGGCACGCTACCGCGGATGGGCCGACGACCTGCTGGCGGCCGTGCGCGAGCGGCTCTGGCTGCCGGGCCACGGACAGTTCTCCCAGATGCTGACAACGACGCTGGACCAGTCACCTGTCGACCGTTTCGACGCCCTCGGCACGTCCCTCGCCGTGGTGACGGGCATCGCAACACCCGATCAGGCACAGCAGGCCGTCCAGGGATACCCGTTCACGCCGTACGGGCCGCCGGTCCTGTGGCCCCAGCAGCAGGGCATCGGGGCATACCACAACCTCGGCATCTGGCCCTTCGTCAGCGCCTACTTGGCGAGGGCCGCAGCACAGACCCACAACGACGCTGCCGTGGCGGCTTCCGCCGAGTCGATGATCCGCAGCGCCGCCCTGTTCGGTTCGAACCTGGAGAACATGAACGTCCTGACCGGCGGCACGGAGACGCCCATCAACTCCGAACGCCAGCTCTGGAGCGTGGCAGGAATGCTGTCGCTCGTGCAACACACCACCTTCGGTATCGACGCGCGCCCTGACGGGTTGCATGTCGCACCGTTCTTCCCCGCCCAGCTGCGCCAGCGCCACCTGCCCGGGTCTGACCGCCTGACACTTTCCGGCGTCGAGTACCAGGGACACCAGCTCGACGTCAACCTGCAGCTCCCCGCAAGCGACACCGCAACCGGCGCATACACCGTCACAGGAATGGCACTGGACGGCCAGGAACTCGCTACCGGGACAGCGATCACAGCGGAGATGCTGGACGAGGGAACCTCGACCCTCGAGGTTCGCCTCGGTCAGCCGACTCAGCACGCCGAAACGCTCGTAGTCGTCGATGCCACGGACCCCGAAGCGCTCTACGGCCCACGAACGCCCGCCGTGTCGTGGGTCGCCCCGTCCTCGACAGGCGACCGCCTCGAGGTGGGCATCGACCTTGCCGGTGAGGACCCGGCACGCGTCCGGCTGGACGTACTGCGCGACGGGGAGATTGTGGCTTCGGACCTGGAGGCCTCAGAAGATTCCTTCGCCTGGCTCGACCAGACGTCCACCGGCCTGACGCGCGAGTCGTACTGCTACAGCGTCCGGCTGCGCTACCGATCCAGCGGCACCACCTCCCAGCACGCGAAACCGCAGTGCTACTGGGGCCAGGACTACTCACGGGTCGAGAAGCGCACCGGTGTGGACTTCGAAGCGACCGGGGGTGTCCGGACCGAGAACGCGAACGGTGTCTACTACCGCGACTGGGGCACCCGAGCCGGGGACGCGCTCACTGCGCACTTCCGACCGCAGGCCACGGGCGACTACCTGTTCCAGGTCCAGGCGGCCGTCGGGGGCTCGCTGACCTCGGGCGTCAGCAGCGGCGTGACGATGGCGCGAATCCGTGATGAGGCAACGGGCGATCTTGTGGCCGAGGGAGTACTGGTCATGTCGCACACCGGGAGCTGGTCGGCCATCAACGGGTCGAGCTTCCTCCCGGTGCACCTGCGCGGTGGGTCGGCGTACAGCGTGACGCTCTCGGGTGACCCCCTCGCGGTCAACATGAGCTACTTCCGTGCCAACTCCCTGTACGAGTCGACACGCAACGGACCGTCGAACTTCGCCGACGTCTACGCGATGCAGCTCCTGCTGACCTCCGCCGACCCAGGCTGAGCACCGCGCATCGAGGCACGGAACGAGGACCCAGTCCACTCGCCCGGAAGCAACCCGCCCACGCCGCGGGCGCGAAACTACCGCAAGCCCCAGACCTGGCCGTACTTAAAGTATTCGGGCCCGATTTTCAAACTATCTTGCATCTCGACATGCATCTCGACAGCAACGGCGGAGCGCGGGCGTCTGTTGACCGACCGCGAGCGGTAGCCCTGCAACGCGATCGGTGACTCGGCGGCCCGGCGGAGAGCGGCGCAATGGTTGGCTACATCTCGCGGTGTGCGTCTGGCCGGCATCCGGCGCGGGACACCCAGTCGCTGATTCGAAGTCGGGCGGCAGCGAAGCGCTCGTGCCAGTTCAGCGGCGCGTCGGGGAGCGCGCTCATGGAGTACGCGCCCTGCCATGCGAGCTGGAGTGCAGACAGTTCCTCGATGAGTTCGGGGTGCCGGGTCCAGCACGGGGGCACGGTCCGGTGGTCGAGCCGGTAGCGCTCTGTCAGCCACGTCACCCAGACGTCGAGATCCTCGAGTAAGAGCTCTTGGTCGGTCTCGCTGAACGCGCACCACACGATCGGCGTCGGCGGTCCGATAGGTGCCATCAGGACGCGCCGGGGAAAGAACGCCTGTTGGGCAGCGGACGTCCCGCGGCGTGGTCGGGCCATCAGATCGACACTCCTTCGCGAACAGCAGGGGCCGCCGCGGCGCTCGGCACCCTCGACTGGCTGCGGAGTTCATGCGGCCGCTGCAGGTCGAGGTGGGCGACGGAGGCGGTGATTTGGGCGAGCCACGCGGCTCGCGCGTGGGCGTCGCGAGGTTCGGGTCCGAGTTGGTCGAGCCAGGCGGGCTTCTCGTCGAGGACGGCGTCGGTCAGGGCGGCGGCTCGCTGGCTGATCAGGTCCTGGATGGTGGCCGCCAGGGCGAGGCCATGGTCGTCGAGGCCAGCCGTACTGACCGTGGCGGGGACATCTTGTGGGTGCTCGGCGTGGGCGTGTATCCAGCGGCGGGCCTCGCGGGTTAGCGCATCGACGGAGGGGTCGGCGGCCGCCGAAGCGACCAGTTCGCTGGCAACGGAGGCGGGCTTGGCGGTGAGCGTGGCAACGCGGTCAAGCGTTGCGAACAGCGCCCCGGACTCGGGGGAAGCCTGCAGGGCCTGCACGGTCTCTGCGCTGAGTCCGGCCCTGGCCAGCATCGCGGTCCAGCGGTTCCGAGATGCTTCGGCGAGCAGGGTGCGCCGGATGGGCTCGAGCCTGTGCAACGAGCCTGCAGCGTTCTGTTCGGCGGCGATCTGCGTGGTTGCGGACTGCCCGGCGCTCGTCGTGCCGATGATCGCGGCTAGGACGTCGCCTCCGGTGCTGTTGGTCGGGGCATCGGGAAGGTCGTCGCAGTCGGGGTCGACCCCGTCCAGGGCGACGTAGACGTGGTTGGCGTGTCGGCCGCGGGTCATCGCGACGTACAGGTTCTCGCGGGCCATCCCGGGGTGGGCCAGCACGTGGGCGTGGTCGACGGTGATGCCCTGGGCGCGGTGGGTCGTGCTGGCGTACCCGAGGTCCACGTCCTGGGCGACATACTGCGCTGGCAGGAGCACCGAGCTGGATCCCGCGCTGATGGCGGAGCGCGTCCGGGTCGCGGTGAGGGATCCGTCGGGGTGGGTATGAGTGATGGTCCACAGGTCACCGTTGCGCACGTAAGCGTGACGCCCGGCGCCCAGCGGGCGAAGGGTGCGCTCGTTACGGCGGGTGACGATCCGATCCCCCACACCGAGCTCCTCCCCCGCCGCGGACGCCACGCCGGTCGCGGCGACCAGACCATCAGCCACGCGGTCGCGGTGGGCGCGAGCATTGAGGGCGGCAACGGTGCGTGCGTCGGGGGCGAGCAGGATGGAGTCGATGCCGTCGTCGAGGTCGTCGGCCCAGGCGGTGTAGGCGTCCTCGAGCATCGCTTCGGCTGCGCCGGCGTGGACCCGGTCGTGGTCGGCGTAGTCCTGGAGGACGCTGGTGTCGCCGTCACGCAGGCCGAGGCTGGCGGCGGCTTCCCAGGGGTGGCTGAACCGCCACAGCGAGGTGAGCCGGGCGGCGCGGGTGCGGTCGGCGAGCAGCGCGAACGCCCCACCGGCGTCGATCGCGGACAGCTGCCCATGGTCTCCGACGAGCAGCACCTTGGCGTCCGCGCGGCCCGCCTGAGTGACGATGATGTCCAAGGCGAACGTCCCCGCCAGGGAGGCTTCGTCAACGATCACCAGCTGCCCAGGCCGCAGAGACCACCGCGCCGCCTCCGCGGCCTGCGCGGCAAGAACCGTAGAGATAGTGCGCTGCACCTGCACGATGCCGTCACGTGCGGCGGCCTCGCGGGCGGTAGTCAGTCGTTCGGTCAGGGCGTTGCGCCGCTGGGAACCGTCACCTGCGGACTCGAAGATCCACTTCGCCGTGTTCTCACACCCAATGCCCAACGCTCGGGCCAGCTCGGCCGCCGCCGAGGCGGAGGGCGCGAGCCCCATCACGGAGCCGCGCCCGTAGGTGTGCTCCCAGGCGCGGCGAACCCCGCGCAAGGTGGTCGTCTTGCCCGAGCCCGCCGGTCCTACAAGTACGTCCAAACGCCGCCCGGACCTCGTGACCTGGTCCACGACGTCCCTCTGATCAGGGGCGAGCCTGGTGCTGCCGTCCGCGGCAGCCACGACCACCGCGGCCGCAGTCGTCGCTGGGGCATCGTTGGCTTCGGCGGCCGCGAGCAACCGCGCTTCGGCGTCCAAGACCCGCCGGTCGGTGAACCGATCCTCATCGGAGCGTTCGAAGACCGATGAGCCGTCCCCGCGCCGGTAGCGCGACCCGGACACGAACAACGCGGGCGGCGCGGTCGAGATCGCGTCGCGCAGTGCGGCGGTGGTGACGGCATCGAGCAGGGCGAACCGGTCACTCGGGCTGGCCATCACGAACCCGCGGGTCACCCGCGCGGATTCGGCCAGTACGTTCCACCGCGTCCAGGTCGAGCGGCGCTCCATCACACCCGCCAGCACCACCTGCGCGACCCGGTCCACCACCGCGCTGGGGATCCGGGCTGCGTGCAAGGGAACGGCCCGGCCGCGCTGCAGGACCGCCTCGGTGAGTTCCTCCGGGGTGCGTCCGGTGAGGGTGGTGGCGCGTCGGCGCCATGCCGTCAGCAGCTCCCCGAGGGGGCGGACGTGCTTGCTGGGTCGAGTCGCACGGGTGACCGTTTGACGGAGCCGCGTGATCTCGATCCGGTTCGGCGTTCGGCCGTGGCTGGCGGCGAACCGGGCGACCTCATCGGTCATCGCCTCATCGATGCGACGCGACCGAGTCGAGAACTCCCCCATCAACGCGTCCTCGACGCCGTCGATCTCCAGGCGGGGGCTGCGGCGCGCACCGCGGTGCCGCCACCCCCACCGCACCGGCAGTCGCCGGGCCAGCTCGTCAGCCATCAACGCGTCGTACACCTCCGAAATCGCGACCGTCGCGTGGTGCAACGCCCGGGAATCCAGCGACCGCCACGCCCCGTCGGCGCCCTGCACCTTGTTCGCGACCACCAGATGGGTGTGCAGGTTCGGGTCACCGGCCCGGGAGTCCCAATGGTCGAACCCGGCCGCGATCGCACCCAGAGTCGACTCCTGCCGGCACCCAGCGTGCCCCGTGCGCGTGAACAACGCCCGGTCCTCCAGGAACCCCAACGACTGGCTGACCGCGGCCCGGTGGGCGGCCAGCACCGTGGCCTGGATGCGGTCGTCGGCGACCGCCCACAACGTCGAGACCGACTTCGGCGGAGTGAACGTCATGTCGAACCCCGCCACCGCCTTCGGCGCACCCCGGGCCAGCTCCACCCGGGTGATCGCATCGATCGCCGCCCTCCGCGCTGCAGCATCCATGCCCTCCGCCAACGCCTTGACCTGCGCGTCGACCCGCTTGGCCACCGGATCGCCGATCACGTGGGCGCGCCCCAGCGGGGTGCCGGTCGCCGGGTCACACCCCTGCCCGAACAACCGAGCCATGGGCTGCTCCTCCACCACATCACCAACCTCGAGTCCGATGCCCTCCGCTCCTCCGACACCCGGCAGTCCCGACCCCAGCCACCGGCCGGCCGGGTTCCCGGACGCGGTGTAGTAGTCCGTCAGCGACGTCGCCCCCGAACGGTCGCAGTCCCCCGACGCCGTGTGCCGCAACAGGTACTGATAGCCCGCCCCGGCGGTCAGTCGATGCAACGTCATCACCACGACGCGGCACCGATCGGCGTTGGAACGGCGACTCCCATGCCGTGTAGTGCGCCCGGCGGTGCGTAACACGCGAGCCCGAGCTCATGTGATCGACCCGTGGTGCCAGAGGTGTCATGGCCCATTTCCATCCACGCGACCCTCTTCGAGCTCGTCGCTGCTCGACCTCGCGTGTTACGCGCCCGTTGGCGCACCTACATCTGTGATCCGTCGTCATCAACATCCCCGTCGATCGATCACACGGGCCGGAACGCGACTGGTTGTCCACAGCCCGGGCACTGATCGCTCGGACGCTGGGCGGCTGGCACCAAAGTCGCAATTGAGTACGGGCGCCGAACGAGGACTCCCCGGAGGAACGATGTCTGTCGGATGGATTGCACCCGCAGGAGCACTGCTCGAGCAGACGCCCGCGACGTGGTCAGGACTCTGGTCGCTGCTCTACACGGCCGGCCACTCAACACTTCGCCTAAGCCTCGTCGCGTACTTCGCTGACGGAGTCGAGCTTGCCTACATCGCGATGGACCTGCGCGAAGCTCGCGACGAGCTGGAGTGGCTGCACGAAGGCCTCGCCGCCGACGCGCCGGCGATGGATCTCGGCCCCCTCCGGCCGGGCGAAGATCACCAGGCGGCGCGCGACGTCGTTCAGAGGCTCATCGACCTCGCGCTCGACGTCAGCCACCTCCTCGCGGAGCGGAGCGTCGACGGCGCCGAGCTCTCATGCCTCACTCGCGTCGAGCACCGCCTACGAACCGCCCACGCGAAGATCGCTGGCGTCCGGCCGTGACCACGTATGGCGCGCTGATGGAGCAAGCCGCGCGACACATCCACGCCGGCGCCTCCCAGACCGCGGCCCACCGATTCAACGACCTCCGAGACGCCCACCTCGCTGTTGCGTCGTTCCACGGTCTACTCGACGCGATAGAGCGGCACGTCTGGCACCTGGTCAACCCCGCGAGAGCGACGACGATTTACGGCACCAGCGCACCCCCGCAGGGCACAGACCCCGTCGAGTACGCCGCATTGCGTATGGTCACCGCTATCCCGACGCTCGAAGACAAGGACCACCGCCTGCCCCCGATCCCGCAGCCGATCGACCACCCTTGGTCCGACGCAGCCAGGGCGCTCGGCGCGGCGGTTGACCTGCTCGCGACGCACACCGACGCAGCCGGGTCGTCGCGCTCCCCCGACGGTCCTCTCGTGTGGGACTTCGCCGCCCGCCGACGAGCACTTGGCCGCGTCGCGGACTTGACGGGGGCCGTGCTGAGCGGAGCGGACACTCTCGGCTTGCGCGTCGGACAGGCCGGAACGCATTGGTCAAGTGTGCGGCGCTGGATCCCAGCCTTCGACGAAGCACGCGCATGGGCAGCCGATGCAGTGCACCAGGCGAAGGATCGGACCGGGGCCGGCCCTCTCGACGAAATCGGCCTGGCCAACCCGTCCATCCGCAGGGCCAACGAGCTCCTCGAGCTCGCCGATCGAATCGGCCGGCTCCGCCGATCGGCCTGGGGCGCCCTTTCCCATCCGGACTTCTCCGTCACGACACTGCACGACTTCGCCGGCGTCGGGCTCGCGGTCAACGCCCACTGTGCCGCCTTCTACGGTGTCGATCTGCGACAGGTAGCCGACGACCCAGCGCTCGCCCAGGTGCCGCAGATCGTCCGCGCTCGAGCATGGCAGCGCGTACTCGGCGATCTCCACGACGTCATCTCGCCCGGCCCGGGTGACCCGACGGTTCGCGCCGATGCACTCGCCGTGCGCCATCTCCTCGCTCAGACGGCACCACTGACCGGGTCTTCTCTTGGTCTGGTGGCGAGCCACGAACTTGATCGTCGCGCTGTGGGTGCAGTGGTCAACGGGGCTGTCGAGACGATGAGCCAGATCGCCGCCTGGAACTCGATGACCTACAACCGCCTCGCTCGCTCGGGCCACGTCCGGATCCGGGCTGCCAACCTCACCGGCGAACAGATCACCGACTCTCCCGAGCTCGCCGCCGCAAAACTGCGAGGGACGAGCGTTGCCGTCACACCAGCGCTCCACGAGCGTGCACTTGTCCACTACCGCGATGCCGCGGAGCGAATCACCGTTGGATCCGGCCACTCCAATACCGCATCGGCACTAGCGTCCACGCCGGGAGCGTTAGTGATCAGCCGCGCTCACTCCATGTGAAGCACGCCGACTGGGTCTGACCGAGCGCCGGAGCTGGTACCTCACGCTGCGGCGGACGCCGAGCCGCCTGGCCGGAGCAGAATCTGGCATTCGCTCTCTGCCTTCGCCGGCGGGTGTCGTCCTGCACTGCGATGAGGGCGAACGTCATTGGCGACAGTGCGCCGTCCACTGTCAGCCTTGACATACCACTAGATGCTTGAGGCGCCACCGCCGACGAGACGGTCGCGACGGGAGACTCCGCCACCCACGGATCCGTCACGCCGTCGTCAGACGTCTAGGCACACGCTCGAAGGGCGTGGCGTCTCAGGCCACATCCGCGCCGATGACTACCTTGTCTCCCGTGTACAAGAGCCGGCATGGCAACCCGATTCGGAAGCTCCAGAAGCGTGCGCTGAATGACAGCAACTCGCTCACGGCTCTTCTGCGCGAAGTGCTCGTCCTAGGCGGGCAGACCGGATCTCAGGAGCTCGTGGACTGGGCTAGGCGAGAACTGGACGGGTACGGCCGTGACGACTCACTGCCAGGGTACCGACGAGTCTCCGTCCCGCTGCTGATGGACGGTGTTACGCACAACGCGCACGTGAAAGGGCAGGCCCTAGCTCCGTTTCGGCTTCCGGACTTCGCACGCGATCATGTGACAAACGAGCTGGACCTCCGGATGTCCATCTCTGAGATCGAGCACCTCGCGAAGGTCACTCCGCGCGGCGACGTGGTCCGACTCGCGCCGCCCGGTGCCGACGATCTCGTCGTCTACATGAACGACATGGGGAACTGGAACGGCCATGTCGAACGCATCTACTGGGCTGCTTCGCCGGTCGTCTTCATAGGCATCGTGGAGGGCGTTCGCACGTCGCTTGTGTCCCTGACTGCTCAGATGGAGCTCATCAAGGCCCCGGACGCGATCGTGCCTTCGTCGGAGGCCACATCCGACTCAGTGTCGGTCGTGATCTACGGCGACCGGAGCAAGATCAAGAACCTCACAATCAACAATGCGGACCGCGGGAGTTCGATCACGAACACTGGTGCGGGGGCATCGCCGCCTTCGCCTTACCGACGGTGGGCGGTCATAGGCGGTGGTCTGCTGGCAGTCGTCACGGCGGTGTTTACCCTTATGCAGGTGCAGGGATGGGCTTTCTGAGCCCGCGGTGGGGCGAGCGACAGCCCGCGATCGCCGACCACCTTCGAGCGCGTCACTCACCTGCGTCTGCGGGCTCAAAGAAAACGCACCAATGTGCTGTCGACCCAGATGACCTTTGAACCTTCCGTCGCAGGGTCGGCTGGCGACGCGTTGAGCACGCCGTCGACGTCGAGGAACCACACGACGGGCCCGACTTCCGTGTCCACGTGCGCACCATCGCATGGACGCACAGGTCGCTGAGGCAGGCGGCCTCGAGTCGCAGCCTGCAGCGCTCCCGTTCTCAACTTGCGCGGCGTCTACTTGCTGCGATCGTGACCGATCTTTGAAGACCGGCTACGGAACACTCGGTATGCGGCGCGACCGCCGTCCGTCGGCGTGCGAGCTAGGGCGATCGTCGTGATCTCGCCGCCCTTGACAGTAGGCAGCAGATCGGGACGGCGGGCATCGGCCCTCGGCGTCGTTGCCGCCGCGTTGACGTCTCGCTCACTCATCGCGATTCCTCCTCTACCAACATCTTCAGCATACGAGTCCTGCGGCGAACGAGTGATGGTTCAGGTTCGCTCCCGCGCCACGGATGGCCCGATCACCATCAGCCCAACCAGCACAGTTGCCGCGACTGCCACTGTCCACCACAGGACTGAGATGAACGACTCGTGCAGTTCGCCGACGATACTGCCGGCAACCGACATGAGCCCCGCCGCGCATCCGATCATCGCCAACCTCAGCGGCCCGAGCAGCCAGACAGCCAGCGCGCTCTCTGTGCCGCCAGCCGCGAACCCAATCACCACTGCCGGAACCGCGAGGAGGAGAGCCGCCGCCCCGTCGGAGGACTCGAGCAGGGCACCTTTGGCGCCGGGAAGGAAGATCGCAAGCCAGACCATGATCGCGGTAGTAGCCGCGGACAGTAGAGCAGTGGTCCAGACGCGGGAACGAGCAACAGACAACTCGACGGTGGCTGGCGACTCCGGCGGCCGGTCGTAGCTGTCATGCGCGTGCGCGACGGAGATCAGGGTGCGGTCATCCTTTTGAGACCCATCGGGCCTCCCCGGGCATGGAGGAAGCTCGAGGCGTTGGCAATCGATCTGCGGCGGCGTGTGAAACTCCAGGTGGTACGAGCTCGTGTCGCTCGCGCCAGTCGTCCGGAGCTCAAGCGTGCGACTGCGCAGCCCGAATCCCGCGGCGACGCGGCCAAGAAAACTGCCCTTGCCGGCCGGCGTGACACCCCAATGGAACGAGAACTTCAGCACCTGTCGCTCACCAGCGCGCTTCGCCGGCAGCAGGCCAACGAGTAGAAAACCGCGACGAAAGTCGTTCAAGAGAGCAAGTGCAATCGTCGGTGGCGAGTCCTCGCTCCACAGTCGACGGCCGTCGACCGTTCCGGTTGCAATGAGACGGTCGGCCGACTCGGCATCTGTTGAGCCATGGTGGGACACAGGGCCGACAAGGATCTCGATCGCGGACCTCAGCTCGTCCGTCACGTCGACGCGGCTCAGCTCGAAGGCAAGTTCGACGACCGCCTTGGCGAGCGCCGCGTTCTCGCCCATGGTGAGAATCGGAATCGGAAGGCCATCCGCCGTCTTGGTGTCGAATTCGCGGAGAGGCCCCTTGGCAACGAAGGTCATCGGTACCAAGACCGCTCCGGTGACGCGCGAGATTCGGCGCTTGCCTCGATCTCGCCGTACGTACGCGAGTCTTGGATCGGGCGGAGGCGAACAGTCCATTGAGTGCCTAATCCTCCCCCTCTCACCTTCCATTGGATGGACACTCTCGACTCGCCGATAGCACCATTCGCTCCATCCTGCGACGGCGTCAAGAACGGCCTCGGCGAGCCGCGCGTCGACCTCGAGCATTCTCGTCTCCAGCTTGACGACCGTCGGATTAGTGCTTCAACCAGCACGTTAGTGGGCGCGTCACCTCCGACGCCGGTCAACGCGCGATACCGACATGGACGCCTTGCCCGCGAGATGCGGTCGGTTGACCGCCGCCCCCGTGCGAGGCCGCCACGGGGGCACCGGCGCCTAATCCAACTTGCGACCTCGAGTACAGGAAGTAACCCTCAGGACGTCGCCCGTCCTACTGCAGGCGGCCCCATCGGTGACTCTTCGCCGAGCCCGGCGAACCCGCCCCACAGTTCTCTCGTGCGAGCGCCTAACACCCGGCGACACTCACTCGACGACCGGACCCCAGTTCCGGGTCCTCGGTCGACGCTGGCTACGCCCACGTCTCACGACCGTGAACCACATCCCCGTTGCGCTGCCACGGCCGCCGCTACCTGGATCACGTCGGCGCAACTGTCCAGAAACCGGTTCAGGCTTCCCGCGTCTCCGATCGCCCACCAAGTGACGGCGTCGCTGCTCACACCTACGGGTCCCCCGGTGCGATGAGCTGGTTCAGCGTCGCAGCCGCTCCCAATGCGCCGCCGACACCGGTTCCGAGGCCGACGAGGACCTGGACGGCGACGTGCGCGTCGTGCACCGACCACACCGCGACGGCGGCCGCGGCCGCGCCGCACAGAAGCGCAATGGCCCAGATCACCGCCGAACGTACCGTCAGTAAGTACGTCGAGCTCGCAGCTGCAGGAGTCGCAGGTGAAGAGGCGGTGGGGGTCTTGGCGGCCATCGTGGTGCTCCCTGTCGGTGAGTCGTGACGTTCTGGTGACAGGTATGGCCCTGTTTCTGGACCCGGTCAACTACACTTGCACCGCAGGACAACCCGCCAGGCGAAGAGTCATCGCTTCGAAGCAACGAAGTCGTAGTCAGGCGGGTTGATCGGTTCGGTTCGATACGGGAGAACTCGTGGGCATCCTGGCCGACTTCGACCTCACGCCTAGCCCCGGGAGCACCGAACGGGCCCTACTGGCCAAGCGCGCGCGACGCCTCGCGGTCCGGTCCTCGGCTACCAGTTCCGGCGAAGGGTGGCTCCTGTCGGCGCAGTGGGCCACCGACAACCTCGAGCGGCTGGCCGGTGTAGTTCCCGCTGACCTGCTCATCCGACGCGAGTTCTCCTGGCGATCGACCGACCCCGCGGTGCCGATCAGCGACCGCAAGCCTCCCGGACGGGAACACCGGCCGTCCGCGACACGCATCCTGGACTCGCGCGGGGCGGCGCTGCGGCTGTACCTGACGATCCTCGCCGTAGCGCACAAGGCCGTGCGGCGGACAGCGACGCCCGCGACCGACCTACCGCTGATGGGCGACTTGGGGTGGGTCGACTTGGTCGCGGGTCGCCTCAAGAAGCAGGGTGCTCCGCGGATGGCAGCCAGCGACCGTGACGACCGGCTGCGCACAGTGCACGCCGCGCTGCGCTCTCTGCAGGCCGCGGGCCTGATCGAGTTGCCCAACGACGGAAAGCCGAAGGGCACCTACGAAGGATTCGTCCCGCTGCGCGAAGGTGGGCTCCTCGTGCCAGCCGCCGTGCGGTACACGGTGCCCACCGCGAAGAACAACCCGATGTCGCTGCCCTATACGTTCATCAGCAACGGGTGGGTCCACCTGCTCGAGGACAGCGAGATCGCCCTGCTGCTGATGGCCGCGTGCGGCTTAGGGTCCCTCACTGTGCCCGGGCTCCAGCCAGGGTGGGTTGCCATCCCTGCAAGCACGCGTCTGGCCCGGTACGGGCTGAGCCGGGACACGTTCGACGCACACCGGATGCTAAGGCGGTTCGGGCTGCTCGACGTGTACGGCGTCGGGCGCCACGACGAAGATATGTCCCGGGTGCGTGAGTTCGGCACGAAGGAACCGCAGCTACACAGGCTGCACCTGCGTCGCGAAGGGTTCGCAGAGCGCGCGTTCGATGTCGTGCCACGCGAGGTGGCCCGGCGCCTCAAGGAGTAGCCGGGCGACCCTGATGCCCGGTCAGGAGCAGTACTTGGCCCTCGAGTGCTCGGGTGAGGTGGCGATGTGCCGCCCCGACGTCGACGGGGTGTTCAGACCCAGCCGCCGGCAATCGGCTCAAGCGACCCGGTGGGTGGCCGATGCGGCGCGCGAGGTTGCCGTCGCGCATGCTTGGGTTGGGGTCAGGACGGTCACGGCCACCGCGGGGCATAACCCCTGCTCGGGAACCCGTCGACAAGCGCCCAAACTTCACGACAGTCGGCAGACGGGCGCGAAGTTCTCGGCCGAGACGTCAGACGCCCTCCAGACTCCTCCAGTCGGGCGAGTTGCCCCAGAGGTCACCCCAAGTGGCCGGATCGGCTCCGGGCCCCTGTGCTGGTTCGCGCGCGCCGGCGTACTGGTACTCCAGGTAGTTGCCGTCTAGCGCCACAAGTGCCAGTGCCAAGACCCAGCCACTGACCGTGGTGCGCCATCCCCACCATTCCTGGCCATTCAAGTCGACCTGACTACGCAACCCGTGTTCTTCGGCAAGACCATGGCGCACGAAGTCCTTCGGCCCGAGCAGCTTCGCCAGGATCCGAGCGTGGAATCGTCCGTCCTTCCGGTGGTGACCCATTTGGCATGTCGAGACCCACCGCAGCGCTTCGCGTGTCTCCTTGAACTCACGATCGTCGAGTCGTTGGCCCTGCTCGTTCACGTCACCGCTGCCGGCTCGCTCTCCCTGAGCTGCGGCCCTCCGCTCGACAGCGATGGCGCTTGCGAGCGGCATCGCCCACTCGCAGATTGCGTCGAGCAGCGACCAGCACTTGGCACTGATCACCTTGGTGTCGTAGGCCAGCTCGCGACCGTGCAAGATCCCGTGCCGCGACAGCGATCCCCGCGCCTGTGTCTCATGAAGACCGGCGACGAACGGGACTCGTTGGGCGGGTAGCGCCGCGGGAAGAGACACCAGTCGCGCGGAATCCTCCACATCAGCCATCCGCTGCTTACTCGTAGAGAAGAACAAGCGCCCTTCGGCCACGTCGGCGGTGATTCCCTCCACCTGGGCCAAGAGGAGCGGCACTGACGCCTCGTACGAGCCTGAATGATGATGCGCGCGAGCCTTCAGAAGAAGGCGTCGCCGATGCTGTGACATCTCGCGCATGTGATTGTCGGCCGCCCCGAGGCTTCCAACCCGCGCTACAACACGCCCGGTCCGTGTGTCGTCGTCCCACAGGTCCGCGAGCAACAGGTCACCCTCTTCGCCCTTACCGGCATCACTAAGCGCCGTCGCCTGAGCCAACACCCGCGTCGGCATCGATCCAATGCTCCAGCCGCGTGCACTGAGCACGTCGAGGTTCGCCGCAGCTCCCCCAACAAGTAGCTCGTACTGCTCGCGTAGTTCGGCCAGTTCAGCGAACGGTCCACCCAGGAATGCCAAACCCGCGAGTGCGTCAAGCGCGTCTACCGGGACCCCAAGTTGAATCGCAGCCTCGAGCTGATCGCGCGTGCTCGGCGTCTGGGGAGAAGAGGTCACGCGGAGAGTAGATCCCCTCGTGCTTCCGGGCTCAAGGGCTCCTGCAGCCTGGAGCCTCGAAGACGACCTGTGACGTGCACGACGGCGACGGTCCCCGTCCAGCCCGATGCCGGCTACGTCTTCTCCACCGTCATGTTCACCGATGCGGCCGGCGCGGGTTGAGATCGCTACGACGGCGGGATCGAGAGCGTGGACTCCGAAGATGACGAGAGCAGCGAACTACCCGACGGGACTACACGGACACCGAGGCATCGGTGGGGCCGACAACGGTCCACCGGTTTGGCGCGCTCGAGCTGCAGCCCGTGACGACCGGTGAATGTGGCTAGCTCCTGTCCCAGCTCAGTAGACCGACCTCCCCGACACCTGGCAAGGGTGCGAAATGTGCAGCGGGCGGGTTCTTCTCAGGCCCCCGTGGCCGACCAGCCCGTCCAGCGGTGCACCGTCGCCCACACAACGGGCGCGGTCGGCTCGATCTCGGTGTACTGCTGGTAGCGGGCGGCCAGCGCGGCCAGTGCGCGACCATGTCGGTCGCCGTCCCTGATGACGGTGGCTTCAGCGTCCGCCCGGACCCACCACATCCGAGCCCAGTCGTCGTCGTATCGGTCCACCAGGAACGCGACCCGCGGGTTCTCGGCAATGGTGCGGAGCCGTCGCAGGGCAGTAGTCCGCTTGGGTTTGTGGTCGACGGCGTGGACGAGGACGGTGTCGTCGAGGAGTGCGAATGTCACCGGCACGAGGTGCGGCTGGTCGTCGGCCCCGGTTGAAGCCAGGACGGCTCGCCGGCCGGACCCGAAGCGGCGGCGGCACTCGGCGGGGTCCGTGACGTCCATGTGTCCAGCGTGGCGGACACGCACGGGTCGGTCGACCGGTGGCTACGAGGCGTCGATGTCGACCTCGCACCCCAAGGGCTGCGCTGTGGAGATGGAGTCAGAACAGCACTCACCTGCCGGATAGCGCACCGGGAATGGGCCGCCGATCGAGTTCGTCGACCGTACCCATCATCCTAAACACACTCGACGTCCAAGCATCGGCACCGGCGTTCGGGAGAGAATGAGACGTGGAACGACCGATTGACTTCTCCCGCGGCCGCTACCTGCTCTGCGGGCAATGCGGTCGCCGGTGGGTTGTCGATCTCGACTGGATCGATCGGTGGGAACAAGCCCGGGAATTCTGTCCAGGTTGCGGCGTCACCTGCGAAGTGGCGACTGCGCCACGCGTGACGGTCGACCCGGACGATCCCGCCTTGGCGGACGAAGTCGTCGCCGAACTCGTCTGGTATCACACCAGTACTCAATCGGATTGGCCGAAGCACGACTTCAATCCCGCGGCGGAACTGACTCAGGAGACCCGGTTAAGGATGGGCGGGGACCATCACGTCGCCGCCTGGGCCGAACGGCAGAGAGCCAAGGCGCTGCATGTCGGCACCTACGAAGCAGCCATCCACAACATGCTGCGACGCATCGACCACCAGGCGGATCACGGCAGCCAGTTCTACCTTTACCGCGTCCGCCTCGTGCCCAGCATCACGGTGCGGGAAGGATGGCTCATCGACCCGAGCGATTTTGTCGGCGACGTTGTCTTGGGCGAAGTCTGTCCACCTGGAGTCGATGTTGCCCGCTACCTCAACTACCACGAGGACCCTGGCGCACTCTCACTCGCGCTCGGCCGGTCCGCAATAGCCTCCACACAGCAGATCGCGATCCCATCGCTGTCCGGCGATGATTCCGGTTGGGCCGATGTCGCCGTGGATGAGCTCGAGCTTGCTGCCGCGACGTCGCCGTCTCCTGCCGGGTCTCGCCCCACTTGGGGGCGCGGCACAGCGTCCCCGAAGAGGGGAAGAGCGCGTGAACTGGCCGCGCCTCTCGCGCAGCGACTGCCCGTGAACCTGCGGCGGCAGTTCGAAGCGGCAGCCGCGTTCGACGACAGTCAACAGCCGGAAGCGTGGGCCCGGTACGTCGTGGGGCTCATGAGCTTGCTTCTCACGCCTCAGCGAGTCTTAGCCGAACTTGACCGGGAGACCGGTCGGGGCCTCTGAACCACGACTCGACTGAGGGCTCACACGCTGCATGCATGGCCATGCATCAGCTCAAGGCTGAGAACGGCTCTGACAGGACCTTGGATCGTGTAGCAACCCGTTTGCGTTCGCTCGCGTTCGCTGGCGTTCGTCAGGGTCCGCGATGGCTCACGACCTGCGCAAACGATCGCTGGCGGACGCAGACGGACGCCGTTCTTCTGCCTGACACTCAAGAGGTCAATGCGCGTCGACGCCACGAACCGCGCTTCTCCCGCTCATTTCGATCGGTCGTGCCGCTGCTCCGCGACGTGCGACCTGGACTTCGCCGCAGGCAGGTGTGCTGTCTTAACGAGCGCACCAGGTCAACGACCGCGGTCCGAGGCTGTCTCACGGAAGTGGTGGCGATGTGCGCCTGGCGTCGTACCGAGCCGTCGCTGAAAGCTCCGGTTCATGGACTCGGGTGTTCCGAAACCGCACGCCTTGGCGATCTGCTCGATGGTCCTGCTGGTGGTCTCGAGCAGACGGCAGGCGGACTCGAGCCGAACAGCTTCGACGTGCGACGCCGCCGTCTCCCCCACCTCTGACTTGAAGACACGGGTGAACTGCCGTTCGGAGAGGTTGACGTGACGGGCCAGCGCGGGGACCGAGAGGTCGTCGGCCAGGTGGTCGCGGATCCACGCCAGGAGGTCACGGACCGGTTCCGTGTCGGCGGTCTGTCCGGCCAGCAGAGCGGAGAACTGCGCCTGCCCACCGGAGCGCTGCAGGTAGACGACCAACTGCCGTGCGACGGTGGCCGCAGCCTGATGGCCGTGGTCGTCGGCAACCAGCGCGAGCGCCAGGTCGATGCCGGCGGTGACGCCCGCGGAGGTCCACACGTTGCCGTCGTGCACGTAGATGGCGTCGCGGTCGACGGTGACGTCCGCGTAGGTGTCGCCGAGTAGTCCGCACTCGGCCCAGTGGGTGGTGGCACGTCGTCCCGCTAGCAGGCCGGCTGCCGCGAGCACGAACGCGCCGGAGCAGACGGACGTCACGCGACGGGCGTCGGTGGCGAGCCGTCGGACCTCGCCGAGAAGCTCGGCGTCCGTGACGACGGTGCCCATGTCGGCGCCGCCGGCGACGACGAGGGTGTCGATTGGACCGGTGACGTCGCCGACCGGGGTGG
This sequence comes from uncultured Cellulomonas sp., assembly GCF_963527515.1. NCBI lineage: Bacteria > Bacillati > Actinomycetota > Actinomycetes > Micrococcales > Cellulomonadaceae > Cellulomonas > uncultured Cellulomonas sp. Next base: position 116,295 of record NZ_CAURTV010000001.1, read on the forward strand.
ACGCGAACTCCAAACCGCAGCTGGGACGGACCGCGCCGCCTCGGGTGGTCACGACCTGCCCGCGGTACCGGGCGGCGGGCAAGAGTCGAGACGCGGTCGAGAACACCTCTAGCGGACCTGTGACATCGAGTATCTGGGCTCCGTCGAAGGTCACGATGACGACGCCTCGTGCGACGGCCGGGGCGACCGCCGGCTCGCGCAAGTGCGGGTCCGTCGACCCGGTCATCGGGACTCCATCTGCCGACCGTACGCCGCGGGCGCGGTGGCCGAAATCGTCAACAACGCGTCCTGGTGGCCAGGCTGCTCCCGCCCCACGCTGGAGAGGAGACATCGTCTCCCTGACCCACCTACCACCGAGCCACGACGTCCGCCGCTCGACGTCGGAAGAAGGCAGCCATGACCACCATCGCCACTCCTCCCGCTCCCGAGGCCGCGCCGTCCACGACTCGGATGAGCCCCCCAGTCGTCCGGCCCCGTGCGTCTAGGGGGCACATCGGCTGGATCGTGGCTGGCACGTTCGCCGCCGGCCTCCTTGCGGCTGCACTCCTCGTGGCTGCCCCGTTCATCCCACCGACCGAGGCTGGGCTCACCGGTGCGGTCCTGTGCGGGCTGGCGCTGGGCTGGGCGCTGTTGGCCGTGCTCTCGACGCGCTTCACCGACCAGCCACAGAGGTGGGCCGCGGCTCCTGCCCTGGTCATGGGGCTGAGCGGCCTCGTCCTGATCGCGTTCGGCTCCTCGGTCCTCGAGTTCCTCAGCTGGGTGTGGCCTCCCGTCATGCTGTCCTTGGCCGCCTGGATGCTCGTCTGCGCCCGTCGACACCTGCACAGCCCGAGCCGACGCTGGCTGGTCTACCCCGTGCTCGCCGTCCTGGCGCTCGCCTCGCTCGGCGGCGGCTACCAGACCGTGCGCGCGGCCGTGGAGGCGAGCGCCAACGCCATGCCTGGTCAGCTCTTCGACGTCGGCGGGCACAGCCTGCACCTGAGCTGCACCGGCTCCGGCAGCCCGACAGTCGTCCTCGAACCAGGTGCCGGCATGGTCTCCGCGCAGCTCGGCCTCATCACACCCACCGTTGCTCACGAGACCCGGGTCTGCGTCTACGACCGGGCGGGGCGCGGCTGGAGCGGGCCCGCTGAGACCCGCCAGGACGCGACGCAGATCGCCACCGACCTGCACACCCTGCTGGAGCGCGCTCACGTCCCGGGACCGTATCTGCTGGCAGGTCACTCCTTCGGCGGCCTCTACGTCCTGACCTTCGCCGCGCGCTACCCCGACGAGGTCGCCGGCATGGTGCTGGTGGACTCCACGGCCCCGGCATCCGAAGCGGACGCGACGGCGACAGCGGCAGACGACGGGGGTTCTTCCGATCTCGCCAACCGTGCTGTCACGCTGGTCTCTACCTCAGCCCGTCTCGGCCTCACCCGCCTGATCGACCAGCCGACTCCGAGTGACGTGCGCAGCACGATCGAGGAGTACGGCCAGGGCGGCTCCTCCACCCGGGAAGCGGCATCGCTGCGTGACTTCGCCGGCAAGCCGTTGGTCGTCTTGACCGCGGGCATCGGCCATGACGCCGACGCGTTGGTCGCGCAGGATGCTTTGGCAACTCTGTCCACCGCCAGCGCCCACCGCGTCATTGACGACGTCGACCACCTCGGGATGATCGCCGACGAGAACGGAGCAGACGCCACCACCCGAGCGATCCTTGACGTCGTCACCTCGATCCGGGCCGCCGTGCCACTGACCGACTAGCCGCAGGGCACTCCCACGCGACGCTGAAACGTGCTCGGTCGGACGCCCGACGACGGCCCTGATCTAGGGGTTGTGCCGCCGGATGCGGGTGACGACGTGCTCACGTGGAGGTGTATGTCCGTGGACGCTCGACGCGTGTTCGGTGGCAAGGTCGACGAGTTCGTCCTCGGACCCGGCGCTCAAGACGACGTCGCATGCGTGGCAGGTGAGTTCAAGAGGCATCATTTCAACCTTTCGGTCTGTCGATTACATGCTGCTCGTGAGCGCTAGGGAGGTGCTCCTGTCCAGGCCTGCCTCAAGTGAGCCACGTCGCCAGGGCGTCGGTCGACTCCTCGCCGGCCACCCGCTCGAGCCACACCGGCCGACTTGATCGATGCCGTACGGATCGCGCTGACCGGGCGAAGATGTCACCGCGGTTGCTCTCGTCGAGACCCTCGGCCGGCGTGAAGTGGGCGTGCGAGACGGATCCGACTTCGCAGCCGAGCGGCCCCTCAGCCTGCGACTCTCGCGTCGCGAGTGGACAGCGCCGTAAGCGTCCGCTCGAGCTTGCGGCGCGGGAGCCGGCCGGCGGAGAAGTACACGTCGTCGACGAGGACCAATGGTGCGAGTGGCGGACGGTGTCGTTCGACGAGGTACCGCCCGACGTCGGAGCGAGCGCCCAGCACGTCGACCTCGATCGGGTGGTCCTTGGCAAGCTCAGCCAGGATCGTGCTCGCCTCGTCACAGAGGTGGCACGCAGACGTCTGCACAAGGGTGATCCGCACAAGTGGACGGGGTGGAACATACACGGGCACTCCCTTGCCTCTCGCTGATCCACCCAGTGTCACCCACGGTCTGCGAGCCACTGCTCGAGGTTCGATCAAGGTTTCATGAAACCGTCCTCGCGACCTCGCCGGTGATCCGGTTCTTGGGGCCTGCCGCGTCGTCGGGTTGACCAACGATCGACATGGCTAGTGGGCGAGTGCGATGACGCCAGCTAGAGGCCCAGCAATGGTCGTGGGTTCACAGTCGAGCCGTTGACGTACACCTCGAAGTGCAGGTGGCAGGCGCCGGACAACCCGGTGTTGCCGGAGTAGCCGATGAGCTGGCCCTTGGCGACGCTCTGTCCGGCTTTGACAACCGAGCGGGTGAGGTGGTTGGAGCTGCTCATCACCGCGTTCCCCTGGACCGTCCCGTAGTCGAGCATCACCTGGTTGCCGAAGCCGTTGCGCCACTGCGACCAGAGCACGGTCCCGGCGCGCGGCGCGTACAGAGCGGTGTTGCACCCGGTCCGCAGGTCGATGCCGGCGTGTAGGCGCACGTACCCAAGAATTGGGTGCAGCCGCATCCCGTACTCCGACGTGACGTACATCGGGTTGATCGCGGTCGGGTTGCCGAACAGAGCTCCAGAGACGGACCCCGACGGCGGTTGCACCGGCGTCGGCGGAGGTGGGGGTGGTGGCTCTCGGCCGGCCGCTTCTGCGGCGGCTCTCGCGGCAGCCTCGGCGGCGGCCCGTGCCGCTGCCTCGGCAGCCTCGCGGGCGGCCCGTTGCTCGGCGATGATCGCGACGAGGTCGCGCTCGATGGCCGCCTGCTGGGCGTCGATCTCAGCCTGCTCGGTCTCGGCCTGGGACTTGAGCGCCGCGATCACGTCCCGCTTGGCGCTCTGGTCCGCGATGAGCTGGGTGATCTCGTCCTCGTGCGCCTGCGCGACGCTCCGGGCCTCGTCGGCGGCGACAACCTTGGCTTCGGCCTGCTGCTTGAGCACGGCCACGCGGTCGGTGACGGCACTCAGGCGGGCCTCGCTGTTGCGATTGGTGGCGTCCACCTCGCGCAGCTCGTTCAGGATCCGCGACTGACTCGCCAGGGCCGCGTCGACGAGGCGGGCGTTGTCGAGGAAGTCGGTGGCGTTCTCGGCGTCGAGCATGACGTCCAGGGCGGAGAGACCGGGTCCGCCGCGGTACGCCTCGCGCGCCATCGCACCCAGGGCGTCACGAAGCTCGGCCTCGTCGGCACGGTCAGCAGCGATGGTGGCCGTCAGGCTGCCTCGAAGGTCGGTCGCGTCCTGCAGTCGGCTGGCGACCATGGCTGCCTCACGCTGGGTGGCCTCCAGGGCGGCGCGGGCAGCTTCCAGCTCGGCCTTTGCCTCGGGAAGGCGTGCTTCGGTGGCCTGGAGGTCGAGGGCCGCCTGACTCAGCTCGCTGCTGAGTCCCTCGATGGACGCCTCCAGCTCCTCGGCGCGTCGCTCGGCGGCGGCACTGCGGCGCTCCGCTTCTGCACGGCGGTCGTCGATGCCGTCGGCGTAGCTCGCCCCTCCGGTACCCATCAGTGCGATCACGGCGGCGAGGAGAACCGCACCCACCCGCCGCCTGAGGCGACGGGTGGACACGGCGGAAGGGGGCGGCGGCGTACCGCGAAAGCGCGTCGACATGTGCGGGGTGGCCGGGATCGGGAGCAGGGTGTCAGGCGCGGCCGCCCGCAGGCTACGTGCGTGACGTCGCGCCCCGAGGGCGTGACACGCGACCGCGACCTCTGGTTCACCCCGGCCTGCATCCGATCGCTCCCGATCAGGCGGGAACTGGGTGCTCCTGATCTCGGTCCTGGCCTCTCGCCCCTCGGGCGTGACACGCGCCTCGCCCTTCGTGGCTCTACCCACCGACGCCCTCGCACGAGGCGCCGGGCTCGGGGGCTTGCTCTCCCTGGAGGTAGCGGGTGAGGAACGGCTCCAGTCGCGCGTCGTCGACAGAAGGAAGCTCCAGTCGGACGCCCCAGGCCGTGGCGACCAGCGGTGCCGCCAGTCCTTCGTAGGGGCTGACCAGCAGGTAGGGGTTCTCGTCAGCCAGTACGCGCAGTCTCTCCGCTCCGGCGTCGCCGAGGCCTGGCCGGTAGGCGATCCACACCGCGCCGTGCTCGAGGGAGTGCACGGCATTCTCGTCTCGGATCGGCTCGCTGTAGAACCCGCAAGTCTGCGGGAGCGGGTCGTGGTCCCCGCCGACGGGGGGCAGCAGCGTGCCCTGCTCGGCCAGGTCCTCGAGTGCGGGCGTGGGCTCGGCGGTCGGCTGGGTGACGTCCGCGTACTGCACGTCTCCTTCGACGTGCGTGGCCGCCGACACCGGGAGTTCCTGCTCACCCTCGATGGGGGCGCTCGCCACGGCCTCGACGGCATCATTGCGCCGCTGCTCGTTGGTGAGGATGACGACCGTGGGAATGATCAGTGCGAGCAGCGTTGCGGCCACGATCCCGACGATGAGCACCGTCCGACGGCGCTCCGCGCGCTTCTGGGCGGCCTGGAGCTGCAGCAGGCGTTCCTTGCGGGCTGCTCGGTCGTTCGAACGCTTGCCGTCTGGGCTCACGTGGGCTCCTAGGTGTTGTGCTTCGAGGCCCGCGCCAGACGCGTTCGGGTCTTCCCGAACCGGCACCGGGGGTCGGGCTTGCCCACGATGGGCTATCGGCAAGGCGTTTTCGCTTGCCGAACGACGAAGATTTGCTGAAGACGCGCGTCCCGACGGAACTCCTGCTCGCGCAGGCCTGCACGGAGTTGGCGTGCGGCATTCAGGGCGAGCAGTGCGCTCGGGATTCGGGCCGCCCTGGCAACCCGCGTCAAGGTCCCCGGCCGGCGGACGCCTGCCACGCTCAGAAGCCGTCGGCCAGTGCCTCGACTCCAGGGACGAACTCCCAGTGCCAGGGCTCGTATGGGCCGTCTCCGCCGCGGTGCGCCCAGTCGGGGTTCGCCCACCCGTAGACGGGACCGACGTCATGAAGCCACCTCCCCCGCTCTCCGGCGTATGCCTCGGGGCACAGGTCGACCGCGAGGCCCCACCCGTGGTTGCTCTGGCCGGCAGGTGCCGCCAGGCCACCCTTCTGGGAGCGAAGCGCTGCTTGTTCCTCGATGGTGCGATACCCGGACGACAGGCAGATCGGCTCGCCGAACCGGGCGGTGTAGGCGGAGTTCAGGTCGGTGATGGTCGCGACCGCGTCCGCACGGTCCCTGTACGGCTTCTGCCACAGGTCGCACAGGTCGGACTTGGCCAGGCGCCCGTTGCTCCCGCGGCCGCTGAAGATCCCGGTGCAGTCCGGCAGCTCGGCGCGGTCGGCCATCCGCGACGCGACGACCCCGCCTTCGCGAGGGTTCTCAGCGCTCAGCAAGGACGCCGGCGGAGTCGGAGAGTCTGGAGCGCTCAGCACCTGCACGGTCGTGGGTCCCGTGACCACCGGAGCGGACGCTTGGGCAGGACCCGGATCCCCCCACGGTTGCAGTGCAACGAACACAGCCACCATCGTCGCGAGCAATCCGGCCCTCACCAGCGACGCAGGGTTTCGGTTCCGAGCGACCCGCGTTCCAACAGATCTACGGTCCTCGTGGCGCAGAGAGCGCCGCGTGGGGAGCGGTCCTTCCCTGAGCGACGAGCTCACGCGGCCGTCCGTCGGGCCGAAGCGGTGACGTCATCGATGTCCGGCCAGCGCTTCGTGGTCGTCATGGCCCGCCTGTCTCTTCACAGGGATCGGCCGTAGCGGCCGTGCGCGACCGTCGCGCCTCTTCGATCATCGGCGTGGATGACGAACTCCTGCCTGCGACGCCGTCAAGGTTCCATGAAGATGCCCCATCGGAGCCGCATCTGGGGGTCGGCGAAGCGCTCCCGCGACCGCCTCCGCCTCCGCCTGACGTGTTTCTCGCGGCGCTGGGAAGCGGCCGAGGAGTATCACCAACTGATGCTGGCGGGACGACTAGGGCGACACCTGGCCCGCATGCTCCTTCGACCTGTCGATGACGAGCGGCTCGAGGCTGGCGGGCATGGGCGCGCGTCCAGGTCCGCCCTGGTCGAGCCAGTTCGCCAGCGCGCCGGTCAACTCATCGCCAGCGACCCGCTCCAGCCACACAGGGCGGCCCGATCGGCGCCGCCCTGATCGCGCAGAACGGGCGACGATGACGTCGCCTCGATTGCACTCGTCGAGGCACTCGGCCAACGTCAGACGCGCGACGCCGAGCGAGTCGAGCTCGCGGAGGCGAGCGAGCTGGCCGCCTGCACGCTCGTCAGAGTCGCCCAGAGTCTCGCCCACGCATAGGGAGCACGCTGTCAGGCCGGGCTTGGACGGCCGAGCCGCAGTGCCACTTCCACCGGGAAGTACAGGCCGCAGTGAAGTGTCGGGATTGCCGGGCAACGGACCGTCAGCCCACTCGGATGAAGATCGGGCTGGACTGCCAGATCTCCCTGATCTGGATCGTCTTGCCGGGGCGGGGGGCGTCGACCTGGAGGCCGTCACCCGCGTAGATCGCGATGTGGCCCGGGGACCAGATCAGATCGCCGGGCTGCGCGTCGGCGCGCGAGACGACGGTGCCGACGTTGCGCTGCGCGGAGGAGGTGCGCGGCAGCGAGATGCCGACCTGCGCGAAGACGTAGGACGTGAAGCCGGAGCAGTCGAAGCCGTCGGGGGTCGAGCCGCCGTAGACGTAGGGCACCCCGACGTAGCGGGCGGCGATCTCGACGATCGCGTTGCCGTTGGCGCTCGCCGGCACGGCGACCGTGGGCTCGGCGGTCGCTGTCGCCGCGGCCGGTGCGGCTGCGCGCTCACGGGACCGAGAAACCTGCGGCTCCGGCTCCGGCTCCGGCTCCGGCGCGGGGGCCGGCGCAACGGCGGTCACGGCGGGCGCCTCGAATGTCCATTCGACGTTCGAGGGCGCAACCACCTGCTGCTCGAGAACCGCGCGGGCGTCCTGCGTCAGTCGCGCGGTGTCCACCGAGCCGCTGAGCGAGCCGGCTTCCGAGGTGCGCGCCGCGAAGGCGGGGGTGCCGGACATCGACATGACGAGACCGGAGGTGATGACGGCGGCTGCTGATCGTCTGCCGGCCGTCGCCATGCCGTCGGCGGATGCCGCGGCGAGGTCGTCGAGGGCAGTCAGCGGGCGGCGGGCGGCGCGGTGGCGTGCGGGCATGGGTGTCCTCTCGGACGCCTGCGAGGTGAGCTGTCGGGTTCGGGAGAGAGTCGCCCGGCCAGTGGTGCTGGCTTCACCCCAAGGACGCTGCTGGAGCGTCCACGATCTTGGTTCCCCCGTCCCTGCCATCGATGATCTGCGGAGTCTTCGGGCGGTGGCAGGGCTCGGCGCCCACCAGAAGACCGTGCCAGGGGTGTCCCGGCTCCGACGATGGTAGGCATCGATCCGGTCGCGTCCGGCCGTCACCCGCCTGACTTCATGAAACCTTCATGAGCGCAGGACGAACGGCCAGACGCTATGCCGTACGCGGACGCAGGCTTGCTTCCCTCACTGATCCCGTGGCTGCCGCGTCCCCGGTCCATGCAGCGCGGCTCGCCGGCTGGTGAACTCGGCCTCGTCGATCTCACCGCGAGCGAACCGGTCCGCAAGCACGCTGTCGGGACTCGGGAGCGTTCGATCAGAGCCCCCCGGAACCTGCTGGGTGCCGGAGGCGCTGCGCACGATCCAGACGACGAGCGCCGCGACCAAGCCCCAGAAGACCAGCATCATCAGCGCCATCGTCACCCAACCACCAGCGCCCCATCCGCCGTGTCCCCACCACATCATGACGAACCACCTCTCGGTCGTGAGGCCAGGCGCGAGCACCGACCTCCTCGTTCCACGCTGCGCCGGCCCGACCTGTCCACGTAGGGGCGAACGTCCCGAGCTCCGTCAGAGACCGGCCAGCAGGTTCTGCATCTCCGTGATCTCCGCTGTCTGGGCGTCGATGATGGTGCCGGCGAGGGCCATCGCGTCGGGGTTCGAGCCCTCGGCCTTCTCCTGCTCGGACATCTCGATGGCGCCGCGGTGGTGCGCCACCATGCGCTCGAGGAATGCTCGGTCGAACTCGGCACCCTCGAGTGCGTCGAGCTCCTCCATGACCTCGGACTGGCTCATGCCATCCATGTCCATCCCGCCCATGTCCATGCCACCCATGTCCGTGTCGTGCCCGGTCTCTTCGCCCCAGCTGGTGAGCCAGCCGGTCATCAGGTCGATCTCGGGGCCCTGTGCGGCCTGGATCCGCTCGGCGAGCGCCTTCACCTCTGGCGTCGAAGCGCGTTCGACGGCGACCTCAGCCATCTCGACGGCGCCCTCGTGGTGGAGGATCATCAGCTGCGCGAACTGCGTGTCTGCGTCGTTGTGAGTCGCCGCCGCGCTCTGCGCGCTCTCTCCGTTGGTCGGGGAGTCGCCCGAGTCCGTGCTGCTGGAGCAGGCTGCCAGGGCGACGGAGAGGGCGACAGCTGTGGCCGCGGCGGTCAATCGGCGGCGCATCGGGTTCATCGGTCAGGTCTCCCTCGAGCGGTTGCGAAACATGTAGGCCATCTACCTTCGCTCGTGACCCTGTCGCTAGCGTCGTCGTTGCATCAAGGTTTGATGAAGGTCGACGATCGAGGTGTGCGCTCCGTAACAATGGGCCTGGTGATCAGCCCAGCACAGAGCGTGGCAGTACGCCGCGTCGTGGTCGTCGACGACGAAGAGCCGCTCGCCAATGTCATCACCGGCTACCTGGAGCGCGACGGCTTTGAGGTGCACCAGGTGCACGACGGTGCCGAGGCTGTCCCACTGCTGCGGGAGATCGACCCGGATCTGGTCGTCCTCGACCTCGGTCTCCCGGGTCTGGATGGTGTCGAGGTGTGCCAACAGCTGCGGACGTTCTCGGACTGCTACGTCATCATGTTGACCGCGCGCGCCAAGGAGGTCGACACGCTGCGCGGGCTCAGGGTCGGGGCGGACGACTACATGACCAAACCGTTCAGCCCCCGCGAGCTCGTGGCGCGAGCGAACACGCTTCTGCGGCGGCCACGACGCGTTCCGGCGCCCGTCATCGAGGCGTCCCCCGTCATCGTGATCGGATCGCTCACCGTCGATCCGGAGAGCCGCGAGGTTCGCGTCGGCACTGAGCAGATCCTGTTGACGCGCACGGAGTTCGACGTGCTCGCGGCCCTCGCGCGCCGCCCGAAGACCGTGCTGAGCAGGAGGTCGCTGATCGACGAGGTCTGGGGCCCGGGGTGGGTGGGCGACGAGCACCTGGTCGACGTGCATGTGCTCCACGTCCGCAAGAAGCTCGGCGGCGAGGCGGAGCGACAACGGTTCATCCGCACGGTCCGCGGCGTTGGTTACCGCATCGGTGCGGGCACATGAATCGCGAGGTCCCGCGCCGGGCGGCTCGGTGGAGCCTGGCCACTCGCCTCCAGGTCGGAAGCGTGCTCGTCCTCACGGTCGGTGCGCTCACGGCGGCCACGATCGTCGCCCTCGTCGGCCCTCCTCTGTTCCACGAGCACCTGATGCACGCCGACCTGCGGGACCAGGACGAAGCGATCCTGCACGCGGAGGAGGCGTTTCGATACGCCAGCGCCATCGCACTCGCCGTCGCCATCGCAGCGGCCGCGCTCGCATCGATCGCGGTGAGTCTGGTCTTCACGCGCCGGATCGGCCGGTCTCTGTCGTCGCTGTCGGACGCGGCGGCGCGCGTCGGCTCTGGTCGCTACGACGCCCGAGTCGCACCACCGGAGATGGGGCCGGAGCTCGACGAGGTCGCCGTCTCGTTCAACCACATGGCCGAGCGGCTCCAGGACAGCGATCGACTGCGCGAGCGCCTGTTAGCTGATGTGGCGCACGAGGTCCGCACCCCCGTCGCCACGATCACGGCCTACCTCGAGGCGGTGGAGGACGGCGTTCGCCCTCTCGATGCCACGACTATCGAGCTGCTTCGGGAGCAGGCCTTGCGTCTGACTCGGATCGCCGAAGACCTGGCCGCGGTCACCCAGGCCGAGAGCGGTGACCTGCATCTCGAGCTCTGCGCCACCGCGCCGGTCGACCTGGTGAGCTCCGCCGTCGGCGCGGGCCGGGAGAGGGCCAGCGAAAGCGCGGTCCACCTCGACGGGGACGTCCAGCAGAACCTGCCCGACCTGGAGGTCGACCCGCTGCGCATGGGTCAGGTCCTCGACAATCTTGTCAGCAACGCGATCCGTCACACGCCCGCGGGCGGGCGTGTGACGGTCGCGGCGGGGCGTACGTCGGACGGCGGGGTTCGCTTCACCGTGTCCGATACCGGTGACGGGATCGCCGCCGAGCATCTCCCGCATGTCTTCGAGCGCTTCTACCGGGTCGACACGGCCCGCGATCGCGGGCACGGCGGTTCGGGCATCGGGCTGGCCATCTCCCTGGCCCTGACCCATGCCCACGGCGGCACGATCACCGCCGCGAGCCCCGGCCCCGGCAGGGGGAGCGCCTTCACCGTCCTGCTGCCTCGCTGAGGGCTTCCGTCACGATCGTGGGCGTGAGCTCGCGGGTCCCCGGTGCCGCGGGGAGCGGCAGCCGCTTGAGCAGGAGGGCGTTGACGGCGACGATCACCGAGGATCCGGACATCGTGAGAGCGGCGATCTCGGGGCTCAGCGACACGCCGAGCGACGGGTAGAGCACGCCTGCGGCGATGGGGAGCGCGAGGGCGTTGTAGCCGATCGCCCAGCCCAGGTTCTGCCGCATCTTGCGCAACGTGCCCCTGCCGATCCGCAGCGCGATCGCCACGTCGAGCGGGTCGGATCGCATCAGGACGACGTCCGCGGTCTCGATGGCGACGTCCGTGCCGGCGCCGATCGCGATCCCGAGGTCGGCCTTGGCCAGGGCGGGGGCGTCGTTGACGCCGTCGCCCACCATCGCGACCTTCCGGCCGGCGGCCTGCAGGCGGGCGACCTGGTCGGCCTTGTCGCCCGGCAGCACTTCGGCCACGACGGTGTCGATGCCGAGCTGGCCGGCGATGCGGCGGGCGGTCGCTTCGTTGTCCCCGGTCAGCATGACGACCTCGATGCGCGCCTCGTGCAAGGCGGCCACGGCTGCGGCGGCGGTCTCGCGGACGGCGTCGGCCAGGGCGATGACGCCGACCAGGCGTCCGTCGACCGCGACGAGCACGGCGGTCCTGCCCGACTGCGCGAGCGCGTCGCGCCGGGTGGACAGGTCCCCGAGCGTCACACCCTCGGCGGACATCAGTCTCTGGTTGCCGACCAGCACTCGGTGACCGTTCACCGTGGCGCCGGCGCCGTGACCGGGGACGTTCCGGAAGTCGTCGGCGGTGAGCACCGCGGCACCGAGGTGTACGGCATGCTCGACGACGGCGCGTGCCAGTGGGTGTTCCGACTCGCGTTCTACGGCGGCCGCCAGTGCGAGGACTTCCAGCTCGGGAAGGTGGTCGACGATCAGGTCCGTGACCTCGGGCTCGCCCTTGGTCAGGGTGCCGGTCTTGTCCATCACGACGGTGTCGATGCGTGCCGAGGTCTCCAGTGCGGTCGCGTTCTTGAACAGGACGCCGCGGCGGGCGCCCAGGCCGGTGCCGACCATGATGGCGGTTGGTGTGGCAAGGCCCAGGGCGTCGGGGCAGGTGATCACGACCACGGTGATGGCGAACAGCATCGCGGTGGGCACGCTGGCCCCGGCGAGGGTCCAGGCGAGGAACGTGACGGTCCCCCCGACCAGCGCGACGAGCACGAGCCAGAACGCTGCGCGATCGGCCAGGCGCTGTCCCGGCGCCTTGGAGTTCTGCGCCTCCTGGACCATGGCGACGATCTGCGCCAGGGCTGTGTCCGAGCCGACCTTGGCGGCCCGCACGCGGAGGGTCCCGGTGGTGTTGATCGATGCACCGATGACCTGCGACCCGGGAGCCTTCGGCACCGGCAGGCTCTCGCCGGTAACCATCGACTCGTCGACCTCGGACTCCCCCGCTTCGACGACTGCGTCCACGGGGACCTTCGCTCCGGGCCGCACGAGGACCAGGTCTCCGACGACCACGTCAGCCGTGGGCACCTCGACCTCGGATCCGTCGCGCAGCACGACGGCTGTGTCGGGAGCGAGCTCGAGCAGTGTCCGGACGGCGTCGTTCGCGCCGCCCCGGGCTCGCATCTCGACCCAGTGGCCCAGCAGGACGAACGTTGTCAGGACGGTGGCGGCCTCGTAGAAGACCTCACCGCCGCCGGTCAGGGTGATCCACAGGCTGTAGAGCCACCCGGTGCCGACACCGACCGCGACCAGGACCATCATGTCGAGCGTCCGCGCTCGCAGCGCCCGGTAGGCGCCGTCGAAGAAGATCCAGGCCGAGTAGAAGATCACCGGCAGCGAGAGCAGCAGGCTGAACACGTCGTCGCGCAGGCCGAACGGGGTGCCGGCCGAGAACCCGAGCAGCTCGCGACCGATCGGCGACCACAGCAGGATCGGGATCGACAGCAGCAGCGCGACCAGGAAGCGGTTGCGCATGTCGCGGACCATGTCCGCCATCGAGCCGCCACCGTGGTGACCGCCGTGGCCCATCGTGTCCTGCACCGACATCGGCGCGGGCGCACCGTGGCCTCCATGGTGCTCGTGCGCGGACCCGGCGTCGTGGGACGGCGTGGCGTGATCAGCGCTGGACGCGGGCGTCCTGCTGGCGGGGTCGTCCATCGGCTCGCAGATGTGCTGCGGGACCGAGCGCCCCTCGCAGTGGTAGCCGCACTCGGTGACCCAGCCGACGAGCTGGGCCAGGGAGGTCTCGTCGGCGTCGTAGGTGACGTTCGCTGTCTGGGCCAGCGCGTTGGCCTCCACATTCAGGACGCCGGGGCGCCGGGCTAACGCCCGCTCAACGATGGGCTCGGAGGTTGCCCAGTGCAGGCCCCCCACTTCCAGGACTGTCGTCTCGACCTTCATGACCGCTCCTACGTCTCGTCGGGCCACCTGCGGTGCATACCCCTAGGGGGTACCCAATGCCTGGCACAACGCGGGCGACTGCAGGAAACATCCCGTTCAACTCTGAAGGTCTCATGAAGTCGGTCGCGTGGAGGGACTAGGTCATGCGTCGCCGCCGGTCGTCCCCCGGCGGCGACGCCGACAGGGTCAGGGCTGCGTGCGTGTCTCCATCTGGTGGTGACCGGCGCACGCGTGATCCTGCGCTGGCTGTGCCGCGGCGTCATCGCGCCCCGCGGACTCCTCGCGGCAGCACTGGTCGGCGGTGCCGTTCTCTTTGCAGCAAGCGGTCATGTCGTTCTCCGTTGTCTCGGGTTGGTCGGGCGAGGGAGGGGTTCTGCCTAGAGCCGGCTCGTGGCCTCGTCGAGCAGCTCCTTGGGCTCGAGCCACATGGAGGGGTAGTTCCCGTACCACTGCTGGACGCCGTCGGCGTCGATGAGGACGAACCCGTGGCCCGGAAGGCCCTCGTGCATGCCGGTGCCGAGGGTTCCGTAGGCCTTCGAGATCTTGCCGTCGTCCAGCAGGAACGGGGTGGCCACGCCGAGCCGGTCGCGATCGGCGTTGATCTGCTCGGCGGTGTTCATGACGATCGGCAGCACAGTGATGCCAGCCGCCGCGAAGCCGGGCTCCTTCTCGATCTCAGCCATCTGCTGCAGGCACGCATCGCACCCAGCACCCTCGTTGAAGTAGAGGATCACGGGTTCACCGAGGAACGACGAGAGCGAGACCGTCTGCCCGTCCGAGGTCGGGAGGGTGAACCCAGGAGCTTGGCGCGTCTCCGCCGAGACGACCGGGCGGGAGCTGAGCAACGCCACAGTGACCAGCGTCGCGACGACCAGGAAGCCTGCGGCCCACGCGGCCAGGCCGAAGCGTCGACGGCGGCGCTTGGTTCGGGTCTCGTTCTGCCTGAGCTCCTCGAGCCTGTGCTGGTGCTCGGCCTGGCGACGGCTGGCGGTTCCGGAGGTCATCGCGCTGTTCCTTGCTGTGTAGGCGTGGTGGTGGGCGTGGAGTGACAGGACGGGACTCCGGCGTCGTTCGCCGCATCGCCCAGCGACGGGTGCCCGTCGACGGGCTCAGGTGGCACCTGGGACGTGGCGCCGTCGGGCGCTCGGCCGGCTCGGCGGCGACGTTCGGAGAGCATCGCCACGACGAACAGGCCGACGAGGGCCAACAGCCCGGCCCCCAGGATGGGTTCCGGGACCGGGCTCACGAACCGCTGCACCGCCAGGAAGACGTCGGTGAGCGTGCTCGCGGCCGTGTCCTGGGCCTGCGTGCCGCCGGTCATGTTCGCGTCGCCGGCCAGGGCGATGATGAACACGCCCATCACGACGAAGCCGACGGCCACCGCGATGTTGAGCGTGTTGGTCACGATGACGCGGCCGGCGATGCGGATGCGCACCAGCCTGGCGCGCAGGAGCTTGCGCTCCCCCAGCCTCGCCTTGTCCCAGATCAGCGCCATCACGAAGAGCGGGAAGACCATGCCGAAGACGTAGGCCAGTCCCAGCGTCAGCCCGCCGATAGCGGAGCCGGACAGCGCGGACAGGGTCATGACACCGGCGAGGACGGGAGCGCAGCAGCTGGAGGCCACGCCGGAGAAGACACCGAGCGCGAAGAAGCTGGCCGAGTCGCCGCGGCTGGTGTCCGGGGCGCGCAGGAAGCTCGGCAGCGACCACATCTTCCCCGATAGCGCGAGCACGGCCAGGGCGATCATGAGCAGCCCGCCCGCCCAGTACAGCGGGCCGTGGTACCTCGCGATCGCACCGGAGAGCAGGCTCATGCCGAGCGTGATCGGCACCAGCACCAGGGCCAGGCCCGCGGCGAAGATGAAGGTCAGCGGCAGCAGGCGCCACCGGCGGTTCTTGATCGCACCGGCCAGGTAGCTGGGTGCCAGGAACACGATGCAGCACGGCGCGAACAGAGCCACACCGCCGGCGAAGAACGCGGCCAGGATGCTGCCCGTGGTCAAGAGCTCGGCGCCCACCTCATGCCCCCACGGATGAGTTGTGCTGGGAGGTACGCCGCTCGAGCACCTTGGCCAGCTTCTTGCGCGGCAGCCGCCCGGCGCTGAAGTACGCGCCGTCGACCAGCACGAGAGGGTTCATCGCGGGACGGTGGACAGCCACCAGCGACGCCCCCTCCGCGGACTCCAACTCGACGACCCGCACCTCGAGGGGCAGCGTCCTGGACAGGTCGGTGAGCGCCTCGACAGCGTCGTCACAGAGGTGGCACGCCTCGGCGTGGACGACGACTACCGGTACCGGTGGCGTCGATGTCTGGTCGTTCACGGAGTCTCCAACGGGTGATGGGCTGCGGTGCTGGCTCCACGGTCTCTGACTCGTGCTGTGCTGCCGTCGCGGTTTCATGAGCGTTTGATGAAGACGTCGAGCCGGGCTAGGTGGTCCCGCGAGACGGCCGACGGCTCCGTCCACAATGGGCTCCATGGCCCAGCAGATGCCGTCCCCCCGACGCGCCCTAGTGATTGACGACGAGAAGGCCCTGGCCGCGCTCGTCGCCGGCTACCTCGAACGGGACGGCTTCGAGGTGCACCTGGCCCATGACGGACCCGAGGGCCTCACCGCTGCCCGCTCGGTCGATCCGGACGTCGTGGTGCTGGACCTCGGACTTCCCGGGATGGACGGCGTGGAGGTCTGCCGCCAGCTGCGCACGTTCTCCGACTGCTACGTGGTGATGCTCACCGCACGCAGCGAGGAGATCGACACCTTGATCGGCCTGTCGGTCGGCGCCGATGACTACATGACCAAGCCGTTCAGCCCGCGCGAGCTACAGGCACGCATCGCCGCTCTGCTCCGCAGACCGCGACGCGCCGCCGACGGCCCCACAGCAGCGAGCGAGCCGCTGCGCATCGGCGCCCTCTCGATCGACCTGCCCGGCCGCGAGGTCCTCCTGGACGGCGACCCCGTGCCGCTCACTCGGACAGAGTTCAATGTGCTGGCCGCGCTTGCCGGCAGCCCGCACATCGTTTTCAGCCGCCGCGTCCTGATCGAGGCCGTGTGGGGCGACAACTGGGTCGGCGACGAGCACCTGGTCGACGTCCACGTGCTGCACGTGCGGCAGAAGCTCGGCGACACGGCCGACGCGCAGCGCTACGTCCGCACCGTCCGGGGTGTCGGCTACCGCATCGGAACCGGCGGATGAGGTCGCCTAGATGGGGGCTCGCCGGCAGGCTCCTGGCGGCCATGACCCTCGTCGTCCTGGCCGGTGGCGTCACCGCGTGGATCGTCGCTGGGGCGGTCGGACCCGTGGTCTTCCACCGGCACATGGTCGAGGCGGGCGTCGAGGCAGAACCCATGGCCGTGCTGCACGCCGAAGAGGCCTTCCAGTCAGCCAGCGCACTGGCCTTGGCCATCGCCCTCGCAGCATCCGTGGTCGCATCGCTCGCCGTGAGCGTGTTCCTGACCCGGCGCATCGCGGCCTCCCTCGGCACCCTGTCCGCGGCAGCGACCCGTATCGCGGCGGGACATCTCGACTCCCGCGTTGCCCGCCCGTCGCTCGGTGTCGAGTTCGACCAGCTCGCCGACGCCTTCAACGACATGGCGCGCCAGCTCGAGGACAGCGACGCCCTCCGGAAACGGCTGCTCGCCGACGTCGCACACGAGGTCCGCACCCCCGTCGCGGTCATCGGCGCCTACCTGGAGGGGATCGAGGACGGAGTGGCCACGATGACGCCGCAGACCGTGAGGGTGCTGCGCGACCAGGGCGCTCGACTGGCGCGCCTCGCCGCCGACCTCGCGGCAGTGACGAAGGCGGAGCAGGGGGCACGCAACCTTGTTCTCGCACCAACCTCCGCGGACGCACTCCTGACCACGGCGTTCGACGCCGCGAGAAGCCGATTCGCCACCGCCGGCGTCGAACTCACCCTTGATGTCCAGCCCGGGCTGCCTCCTCTCGCGGTCGACGCCGACCGGATGAGCCAGGTGCTGGGCAACCTGCTCGACAACGCCCTACGACACACACCCCGCGGCGGATCCGTGTGCCTCGGCGCGCACCTGACCGAGACGGGTCTCGTCCGGCTTACGGTCGCCGACACCGGGGAGGGCATCGACCCCAGTCAGCTCAGCCTCGTGTTCGAACGCTTCTACCGGGTGGACACGGCACGCGACCGGGATCGCGGCGGTTCGGGGATCGGCCTCGCGATCGTTCGCGCGATCGTGGTCGCGCACGGCGGGACGGTCGCGGCTCACAGCGCGGGCCTGGGTCACGGATCGTCATTCGACATCGACCTGCCGCCGGCAGCTTCCTGATCGCTGCCTGACGACATCCCCGTAGGCGCAGCCCGACACGCCGAACCCGATCTGGTGTCAGCCGCGCAGACGCCCGTGCGGGTACCGCGGGCCGAAGGTCTTGTGCTCCGGTGTCCTGTTCCCGTGTGCGCCGCTCTCCCGATCCGCAGGGCCATGCTGGTGTTCCTCCGCACGCATCGTGAAGAGCATCACGATCAACATCACCGGGCAGACCAGCACGAACGCCCAGAGGAGCGCCTCCGTCACGCTCACACCGAACAGGAGGAGTCCCACCAGGCCCGCGGCCCCAGCGATGACCATGTACCTCGTGTGACCCTTCATCAGAACCCCTCTTTTCCTGCCAGCGATGGCCCGTCGAGCTCGCCGATGAGGGACCTATAGGTCTCCGGCGAGATCTCCCCCGACGCAAGTCGGCTCTCAAGGATCGCCCGAGGATCGCTGGCGACCTGTGCGGGGAACAGGCGGCTCACTGACCACACCGCGAGCCCGACGACGACCAACCAGAACGCGACCATCGACACCCAGCCAGCCGCACCCATCTGCGCGCACCACGGAACCATGGCGATCTCCTGCCGTTCGATCGGGCGCCGCTCGGCGCCTAGTGCCCACTCTCGCCAGCCGTCATCAAGAACCGAGCGGCAATCGATGAAGAGGTGCTGAAGATCGCAGGCCAAGGCCGTCGCGACATCTCCCCCGACATGTTCCGGTGCCCGGGAGTGCGCGCACCTGCCGCCGCTGGCCGGTCGTCAGTGCTCGAGTGGCTTTCATCGAACGTTGATCGCACGACAGCCGGACCCGAGGAGATCAGGGCCCAGCGTGGTCGTCGGGCGCCTCGTCGCGCCATCGGCCGACGGCACAGCCGCCGGGTCCAGAAGGGGGAGACACACGTGCTACCGGTGCTGTTCTCGATCGGCAGTTTCCAAGTGCAGAGCTACGGCGTCAGCAAAGCCGTCGCCGCGATCGTCGCGATCTGGCTTCTCGGCCGGGCTTTCGCCCGCCTCGGACTCCCCAAGGATTCCGCCACCTCGCTGGTGCTGTGGGCCACCATCTGGGGATTCGTCGGCGCCAAGGCTTACTACGTCTTGGAGCACCTGTCCGACTTCAGCCTGCACCACCTGGGCGGCATGGGCTTCACCTGGTACGGCGGTCTGATCGGCGGTGTCATCGCGGCACTCGTGGTCATCCGGCGCCACGGGCTACCCACGGCCGAGGTGGCGGGCGCCGCGGCAGCGCCGCTCGCCCTCGCCTACGGCATCGGTCGGATCGGCTGCTTCCTGTCCGGAGACGGCACCTACGGCACACCCACCACGCTGCCGTGGGGCGTCGCCTTCCCGGACGGCGTCGTTCCATCGACCGTTCCCGTGCACCCGACGCAGCTGTACGAGACGCTCGCCGCCGTACTGATCGCCGTGATCCTCTGGCGCCTCGAGCGCCGCCTGGCACCGATCGGAGTATTCGGGGCCTACCTCGTGCTCTCCGGCGTGTCCCGGTTCCTGGTGGAGTTCCTGCGCATCAACTCCCCGGCGCTCGGTGGGCTGACGCAGCCCCAACTCTGGGCGCTAATCGGCATAGCAATCGGGTCTGTCGCAATAGTGCGAGCCGGCCGACGAGCAGAGCAGCACCGGCCCGGAGCGATCGCGCCCGCCGATGCGCTGCACTCGGTAGCCACCTCTTCTTCTCTCTGACCACCGATGGCGCATTCAGAGAAGTTGACCAGAGCGGCTTCTTCAGCGGTTCTTGACGCGGCCTCAGCCGTACATGCGTGCCTCTCGACGCACGCTTTCAGGCAGCGGGTTCTCCCGCAGGCAGCCGGGCTCCATGCGGGACCGACGGCAGACAGCGGACCGGTGTATCGAAGGGTTGGATGACGATGAACCACGGCGGGCTCGCGCATGTGAAGTGGATGGCGCTAATCGCGGCGGGATTGTTTGGTGTCTTGCTGCTCTTCGGGAACTCGGCCGGGGAAGCCCTGCGGTACGCAGTCCTCCTCTCGTGCCCGCTCATGATGGTCGCCATGATGTTGGGCGGTCATTCCGGGCACTCCGGGCACGGCAGCAAGGGCAGCGATGAGGCGTCCGACGCCCCCTACGGCGATAGGGACGAGCCCGTCGGCCACCACCACACCTCCTAGCACCCCCTTCCCCGCTCGGTGCGGGTCATCCGCGCGGCTCACGATCGACGACAACTGCCGATACCCCCAGGGGGTATCATTGATCCTCGTCAGCACACACCCACTCAGAGGAGAACGCCATGAGCACCACCAACTACGAGGTCGCCGGAATGACCTGCGGACACTGCGTCTCGTCGGTCACAACCGAGATCACCAAGCTCCCCGGCGTTCAGAGCGTCGACATCGCCCTGGTGCACGACGGCACATCCCGCGTCGTCGTCAGCAGCGACGCAGAGCTCTCTCTGGACGATGTCCGCGCTGCCGTGGACGAGGCGGGATACGAGCTCGTCGGCGAATCGGCGTGAACGATGCGGGACGGCTTGCAGGATTCGGGCTCGTTCTGGCGGCGGCCCTCGGCGTCGGACTCGGCGTCGGGGCCACCATCGGGCCGATCGACATCAACCCGTCACCGTCCTCGGTAGACCAGCCCGCTGACATGCCGGCCGACCACGAGTGACCACCAGAACGGAGGCCCGGTGACCCGGGCCATTGAGCTCGAGATCGGCGGGATGACCTGCTCGTCCTGCGCCGCACGGATCGAGAAGCGGCTCAACCGCATGCCTGGCGTCGAGGCGAGCGTCAACTACGCGACCGAGAAGGCCACGCTCACGCTGCCTGAAGGCACCACGATCGACGAGGCCGTCGCTGTCGTCGAGGCGACGGGCTACAGCGCCCGCCCTCGTGAGACCAACCGATCCGAGCCGGCTGCTGGTCCGGACGCCGAGGTCGAAGACGAGACGGCGGCCCTACGGCACCGGCTCACGCTCTCGGCCGTCCTCACCGCGCCCGTCCTGATTCTCTCGATGGTCGAGCCGCTGCAGTTCGACAACTGGCAGTGGCTGTCGCTGACCCTCGCCGCACCCGTCGTCGTCTGGGGAGCGTGGCCGTTCCACCGCGCCGCCTGGGCGAACGCCCGGCACGCGGCGGCGACCATGGACACCCTCATCAGTGTCGGGGTCCTGGCAGCCTTCGGGTGGTCCCTGTACGCGCTGTTCCTCGGGGCAGCCGGCAGGCCGGGAATGCGCATGGCGTTCGACATCGTGCCGGACCGCGGTGGCGGAGGCCACGAGATCTACCTCGAGGTCGCGGCAGCCGTCACGGTCTTCATCCTCCTCGGGCGCTACTTCGAGGCAGGCGCCAAGAAGCGCTCGGGCGCGGCACTTCGCGCGCTCATGGAGCTCGGAGCCAAAGACGTCGGAGTCGTGCGCGGCGGGACCGAGGTGCGGATAGCCGTGACTGACCTGGTCGTCGGTGACATCTTCGTCGTTCGGCCCGGGGAGAAGGTCGCGACCGACGGCATGGTCGTCGAGGGTGCGTCGGCCGTCGACGCGTCGATGCTCACCGGCGAGCCGGTGCCGGTGGAGGTCGGACCGGGTGACACCGTCGTGGGCGCCACAGTGAACGCCGGTGGCAGGCTCCTCGTCCGCGCAACTCGGGTCGGAGCCGACACCGAACTCGCCCAGATGGCTCGCCTGGTGGAGGAGGCGCAGACCGGAAAGGCGCCGGTGCAACGTCTCGCGGACAGGATCTCTGCGGTGTTCGTGCCGATCGTGATCGGCCTCGCGGTCGCCACGCTCGGGTTCTGGCTCGGGGCAGGCGCTGGGGCGGAGGCTGCGTTCACCGCCGCCGTGGCCGTGCTCATCATCGCCTGCCCCTGCGCGCTCGGCCTGGCCACGCCCACCGCTCTCATGGTGGGTACCGGCCGGGGCGCCCAGCTGGGCATCCTGATCAAGGGACCCGAGGTGCTGGAGTCCACCCGCCAGGTCGACACGATCGTCCTGGACAAGACGGGAACCGTGACGAGCGGGCAGATGCAGCTCGTGGAGGTACGACCCGCCGGCACCTCCACGCGCGACGAGGTGCTGCGCATCGCCGGAGCGCTCGAGGACGCTTCCGAGCACCCGATCGCGCGGGCCATCACAGCAGGGGCGCGAAGCGAAGTGAGCATCCTGCCTACCGTGGAACAGTTCGCGAACACCCAAGGTCTGGGCGTCTCCGGGGTCGTCGACGGGCATGCTGTCGCTGCAGGGCGGGTGTCGTGGATGGCGAAGCAGTGGGGCCTCCACCTCGACTCCGAGCTGGGACCGATTCTCGAGGCTGCTGAGTCGGCCGGGCGCACCGTTGTGGCCGTCGGATGGGACGGCGCACTTCGCGGTCTACTCATCGTGTCCGACACGCTCAAGCCGACGTCCCGTCAGGCGGTCGCCGAGCTCAAGGCGCTCGGCCTGCGACCGGTTCTGCTGACCGGTGACAACTACCGGGCGGCCAGGGCGGTCGGCGCCGAGGTCGGGATCGACGAGGTCGTCGCCGAAGTTCTGCCGGAGGACAAGGTCCGCGTAGTGCGCGAGATGCAGGAGAGCGGACGGGTCGTCGCGATGGTGGGCGACGGGGTGAATGACGCCGCAGCCCTCGCTCAGTCGGACCTGGGTATCGCGATGGGCACTGGAACGGACGTCGCCATCGAGGCGAGCGACCTGACGCTCGTTCGGGGTGATCTTCGGGCTGCGGTCGACGCCGTGCGTCTGTCGCGTAGGACGCTGTCCACGATCAAGGGCAACCTCTTCTGGGCGTTCGCGTACAACGTGGCCGCGATCCCCCTCGCCATCTCCGGGTTGCTCAACCCGCTGATCGCGGGGGCGGCCATGGCGTTCTCGTCGGTCTTCGTAGTCACCAACAGCTTGCGCCTGCGGAACTTCCAGGCTGTCTCGCTCGAGGAGAACCCCCGGGCCACCAGCACCGTGTCCCAGCGGGTCGCGGCGGTCCCGGTGCGCTGACGGTCACGCTCCCGCCGGCTCTGGGACGTCGCGCGCCGGCATGCGCCTATCCGACGGGAGCATGGCCCGGCGCACCCGACTGATGCCCCTGTCTGAGACTCAGTTGTCCGAGGGCGACTCGTGGTGGCCCGCGTGCTCCGTTGGCGAGACGTCCTGTGGGGGCGAATCGACGCCGCTCAGGCGAGGGCCGACGACGAACGTCGACAGTGCGAACATCCCTGCGAACAGCGCGAGAGCCAGGGCGGGCGCCCACCAGCTCGAGAATCGCCTGTGGAGCCGGATCAGGAATGGCACGGACAACGCCAGCCCCAGCACGCCGAAGACGAGCGTGCCCCCCGCTCCTGCCACCAGCGCTGTGCCCACCAGCGGACCGACGTGGTGCAGGATGTGCGGCGCCACGCCAGAGACGGCACCGAGGGCGCCGTTGAGCGCTGTCCACAGGGTGCGCACACCGGAGGGGTGATCTGTCGCTGAAGCGCTCGGTACGACGAGCGGCTGTTCCTTCACGGAGTCCATAGCCTAAGCATTCGCGAGGCGAGCAGGTGTCTCGTGGAGGAACGATCAACGCTCCATAAAGGTTGTGGGGCGGCGGCACGTGCACACCCAAGGTCAGCCCAGCCGACGGGCGATCTCATCTCGGTGATCCTCGGTCGACGGATCCGACGGATCCGACGAATCTGCGGTGCCGCGGATCGCACCGGACCTTGACTAGATCTTCATCGCCCCGGCCGCATCCGCTCGCTCGTCGGAGTGCTAGCGTGACTCGCATACCCCCAGGGGGTATGGAAGGAGTCACGGTCATGGACGCTTCGTCGCAGTTGACCGGATCCGGAGGTGTCGTTCTCGCCGCGCACGGCATCGACAAGGCGTACAGGCGCGGCTCGTGGCCCGCGCGGCGAGCCGTCCCCGTCCTCGCGGGCGTCAACTTCTCCATGCACAAGGGAGAAGTCGTGGGTCTCGTCGGTGAGAACGGATCGGGCAAGTCCACGCTGATGAAGATCCTCGTGGGCGCCCTCGCTCCTGACGCCGGCGAGGTCGAGCGCGCGACGCGGCTCGGCTACTGCCCGCAGGTTCCTCAGCTTTACGAGCGACTGACGTGCGACGAGCACTTTGAGCTCTTCGGCCATGCCTACGGGATCGCCGGCCGGGTGGAACGTGAGTCACGAGCCTCGATCTACGCGGCGCTCGGCTTTGAGCGATACGCACGAGCGCGCGTGAGTCAGCTATCTGGAGGCACGACCGCCAAGCTCAACCTGGGTCTCGCGCTGCTCGCCGACCCCGAGGTCCTCCTGCTCGACGAGCCTTACGCCGGCTTCGACTGGGATACGTACCTACGCTTCTGGGACCTCGTCGCAGATCGCAGGATCGCCGGGCGAAGCGTCCTCATCATCAGTCACTTCGTCGCCGACGAGGAGCGTTTCGACCGCATCCTGGACCTGCGCGATGGACGGGCGGTGCCACGATGATCCCTGCACTCGTCCGCGGGTTCCTTGCCGACTACGCACGCAACAGGACGAACCTGCTGGTGCTCGTCCTCGTGCCTGTGGCCTTCGTCGTCGCCGCGGCTCCTGCGCTCGCCGACGCGGCTCGCCTCTTGGGTGGGCAGGGGGGCGCGCCCGCCATCGAGGCGGTGACCGCGGGATGGGCCTCGGCCTTCATCTCCGCACTCGCCATGTACTTCCAGGTCTCGGCCGGTCGGGACACCGACCGTCGCCTCGTGCTCGCCGGGCTGCCCGGTCGCCGGCTCGCACAGGCACGCGTCCTGTGCGGCCTGATCATCGCGTCGCTCGCGTCCGCGGCCGCGCTGCTGGCACTCGTCGCAACGTCAGGCCTGGAGGACCCGGGCCGCGTGGTCGCGGGGACCGTGATGTTCTCAGTGATCTATCTCGGCATCGGCGCGGCGGTCGGGTCCCGGGTGCGCAACCCGGTGAACGGCACGGTGCTGATCCTATTCATCTGGATCCTGGACGTCTTCTTCGGTCCGACGCTGAGCGGGTCGACGCAACCGATCTCCCGCGCGCTACCGACGCACTTCGTGTCCTTGTGGATGGTCGGCGTCCCGTCCGGGCACGAGGGCCGAATAGGGGATCTCGGGTGGGCACTCGCGTGGACCGCCGCATCCGCGACGGTCGCGCTCGTGGTTCTTCGGCCACCGGGCCAGGCGGCCGCGCGGCGAACGCTCGCCGCCGGCTCCCGGCCGGACCAGCTGCGCGCAGCGCTCGGCACCGGCCTGCGGGAGTGGCGTCGCAACCCGGTGCTGTGGGTGCTTCTCGCGGTCGTGCCGGCGGTGTTCGTCCTGCTCGCCGACGCGATCACACCCTCCGGCTCGACGCCCGTCGTCCTCAACGAGGGCGGCACGCTCGTGACCCGGGCGATGGACCCCGCGCACATGCACGCCGGCACGATGGCACCGATCGCCGTGGCGTCCCTGGCCACCCTGGCGGGACTGTTCCTCGCACTCGACGCCCGCTCCGGCGATCAGCGGCTGACCCTTGCCGGCATGCGTTCCAGCACTTTGGCGAGTGCTCGGCTCACGGTGGTCTCGATGGCGGCGACCCTGGCCACGGTGGCCTCGCTCGCCGTGACGGCGCTGGTCTTCGATGCGCACCAGTGGGTGCTCTACGGCATGGCGAACCTCCTGGTGGCGTTGACGTACGCCTTCCTCGGAGTGATCATCGGGCCCGTTCTGGGCCGGGTGAGCGGTGTCTTCGTCGCGTTCCTGCTGCCTTTCATGGACCTGGGCATTGCTCAGAGCCCGATGCTCCGAGGTGCGCCCCCGGGGTGGGCGGAGGTCCTGCCTGGCTACGGCGGGATCCGAGTCCTGACCGACGCCGCGCTCACGTCGACATTCGACGAGGCCGGATACCTCGTGCTGGGTCTTGGCTGGCTCGCCGTACTGGCGGCGGGAGCCTGGACCGCGCTACGGCGCAGCTCGGCCGTGGTGAAACCACGGACCCGGCGCACAGCCCGCGGCTCAGCCCCCACCGCCCAAGCTCACGCTCACGGCTGACGGCGGCTGACAGCAACCATTTCCTCTCGGGGAACGACCTTGATGCGCTCGCGGCCGTGCGCCGCTCCGAGCGACTGCTCGTAGGCGTCGAGAAGCTGCCAGCCGGACCACTCGATGGGGTCGATGCCGCGTTCGATGAGCAGTGCCGTGAGTGCCCGGGGGTCAGGGTGCTCGGGTCGCTGCAGGCGGTCGACGTCCGAGACGAGGTGCTTGATCGTCTCGGACGCATCGGACTTCGTGTGCCCGATGAGACCGACCGGTCCGCGCTTGATCCAGCCCGTGGCATAGACGCCCGGGAGGTGCTGACCGTCAGCGTCAACGACGCGGCCCTCACGGTTGGGGATCACGCCGGCGACGTCGTCGAAGGGGATGTCCGCCAGCGGCGAGCCGAAGTACCCGACCGCGCGGTAGACGGCCTGGACGGGCCAGTCGTGCAGCTCGCCGGTGCCGGACACGTTGCCGTCCCCGTTCAGGGCGGTGCGCTCGGTGCGCAGCGCGATGACCTTGCCGTCTTCGCCGAGGACCTCGACCGGCTTGTGCAGGAAGTGCAGGTGGATGCGCCGGCTGGCGGTGTTCTCCTCTGCCTCCTTCAGCGTCCAGTCCGTCAGGGTCTTGACCACCTGCTTGGTCTGGTTCGAGGAGTGGATGGCGGCCATCGAGCCCTCGTCGAAGTCGAAGTCCTCGGGGTAGACGATGACGTCGACGTCCGGGACGTGGCCGAGCTCGCGGAGCTCCAGGGGCGAGAACTTGACCTGCGCGGGGCCACGCCGAGCGAACACGTGCACGTCCGTGACGGGCGACGCCTTCAGCTGGTCGTAGACGTTCGCGGGAATCTCTGTGGGCAGCAGGTCGTCGGCGTGCTTGGCCAGGATGCGAGCCACGTCGAGCGCCACGTTGCCCGCGCCGAGGACGGCGACGTGCTGGGAGTTCAGCGGCCACGTGCGCGGGACGTCCGGGTGCCCGTCGTACCAGGACACGAAGTCCGCGGCGCCGTAGGAGCCCTCGAGGTCGATCCCCGGGACCGGCAGTGCGGCGTCCCGGATGGAGCCCGTGGAGAAGATGACCGCGTCGTAGAACCGGCGCAGGTCGTCCAGGGTCACGTCCGTGCCGTAGTCCACGTTCGCCAGCAGGCGGATGTCGCCGCGGTCGAGGATCTTGTGCAGGGCGACGATGATCTGCTTGATCCGCGGGTGGTCGGGCGCGACGCCGTAGCGCACCAGGCCGAACGGCGCCGGCAGCCGCTCGAAGAGGTCGATGCTGACGTCAAGGCCGGCCTTGGACAGGATGTCGGCGGCGTAGATGCCGGCCGGGCCGGCGCCGACGATGGCGACTCGGAGCGCTGTGGGTGTGGATGGGTCCGTGGTCGTCTCGTGTGCCGTCGAGCGGGGCGCAGGCATGGGTCGGCCTCCTGGGGTCGCGGTGAGAGGGTGATGATCGGGAAGGCGGTGCCCACTGCTCACATGCGGTGGGCCATGGGCAGGAGGAACATCCACACGTTGATCGCGCCGAGCAGCGCGATGATCGCGACGTAGGGCGTCAGCGTGGAGCGCCTGCGGGCGGCGGTGCGGTACCGGCGGTAGGAGATCCGCTTCGCGGTGTAGATGGAGCCGGCGATCCCGAGGGCCAGGAGCGCGAACTGCAGCACCTGGATGGTGCCCGTGCTCATCAGTGCCGGGTCACCGCTGACGCCGGCACCGAACAGGTTGGCGACCGTGTAGTAGACCGAGCCGCCCTCGGCGAGCAGGTGGAACAGGTTGTGCGCGAGGTGCGCGGCCACGTCCAGGGGGATGAGCGCGTACCCGAAGCGAGCGAAGTTCATCTTGGTGTCTTCGAGGTTGCGGCCGGCTGCGATGCGAGATGCGAGGGCAAGCAGGCCGACGGGCACCGACACAGCGACGGCGAACGCCACGGTGAAGATCACGGCGTAGCTGGTGATCCCCGTGAGCGCCTCGATCTCGGCAAGGACGCTGTTCCAGACCTCGAGCATGGTGACGTTTTGGATCAGGACGATGCCCATGATCGCCATGGCGAGCATCGACTGCTCGATCTTGGGCTTCGTGATGAACCACAGCTCGCTGGTGGGCTTGCGCAGCCGGACCTGGATCGCGTCGTTGGGGCAGGACTTGATGCAGTTCGCGCACAGGTTGCAGTTCGCCGAGTCCTCCATCGTGCGAGGGAAGGTGAACAGCGGGCACCCGGCCACCTTGTCGTTGCCGTTGTAGCAGACGGCTTTGGCCTTGCAGGTCCTGCAGATGTCGGAGTCGGCACGCAGCTCGACCATGCCGGTGCGGGCGTAGTTGCCCGACAGGCCGCCGAGGAAGCACAGGTACCGGCAGAACGTGCGTCGCTGGAACAGGGCACCGGAGGCGATCACGGCGGTGGTCAGCAGCAGGAGGAGGACCCCGGAACCCCACGGGGACTCCACGACGCCCCAGACGTGGTCGGCCCAGGTGATCGCCAGGAATGACGCGTCGATGATCCAGATGCCGTAGTTCTTCAAGAAGTTGGGAACCGGCCGGTTGACGCCGACCCACTTCTGCGCGAAGTCGGAGATCGCGCCGAAGGGGCACACGGCGCACCAGAAGCGGCCGAGCAGCACGAATACGATCGGGATGACCGGCCACCACAGCACCCACATCAGGGCAGTGCCGGCGTTCTCGTGGGCCACGTCGGGGCCGACCAGCAGCTGGTAGGCGACCAGTCCGAAGACCGCAGCGACGGGGATCTGGAAGATCTTCGGGTACCAGCCGGAGCGCAGCGAGCGGGCGATCCACGGGATCGTCATGAGGTTGCGGCCCACCGGCGGCGGGGTCAGATCCGGGCCGAGCGTAACGTCCTCGTCGACGACGTCGACCTCGGGCGGCGGAGTGAGCGTGGTCATCGTGGTGTCCTTCGCGAGGGTTAGGCAGCGGCGGGGGTGGCGGCCGGGCGGGGCCGGTGGCGTGGCCGGTCGCGGTCACGTCGCCGCAGTACCGCTGCGGCACCCAGCACAACCGCGTTCACGCCGGCGAAGGCCGACAGCACGGCCACGCGCGGGCGGGACGTCGGCGGGGCCGCGTCTGCGTGGCCACCGCCGTCCTCAGTGCTCGGGTTGTGCTCGCTGTGCTCGCCGGCCGGCTCGTCGCCGGTCTCCACGGCGGCGCCGCCGTGGTCCATCCCCTCCATGTCCGGCATGCCCTCCATGTCGTCCACGCCGTCCGCACCCTCCATCTCTTCCATGTCGTGGGTGGAGGACCCTGTCGCAGACTCCTGGGGTTCTGCACCCGCCTCGGAGCCCGAACTGGTGCCCTGCTGCACCGCGTCGGGCGCCGTCGCGAACGCAGCTGCGGGAACGACGGTGAGCGACGCAGCAAGCGCCACGACGGCGGGCAGACGGACAAGGGTGGGGTGCATGTGAGCTCCTCGAAGACGGTTCCGTCAGAACTGTCGACGTCCGCAGGCCCGCACACCTGGGACCTGTAGGTCCTGGGGAGCAACCTCCATCGAAACTTCATCGACGATGTAGCCCAATCGCACCCCGCAAGACGCCGTCATCCTGGGCGTCCCTCGCGTGCAGCGACTACTCCCTGGCGACCCTCCAACGACTTCCCGAGCGTCCGGTTGGCTGTCCACGCCCACTGCGCTGTCCTAGGCATCGACGACGCGGCGCGGAGAGTCCGGAGATCGCAGACGTCCTGCAGACCGTCTGCGGTCGCGGCACCTCCTCGGGCAGACAGCGCCTCTGGTCTGTTCCCAGAGCAGCATGCGCTCCGCGCCGGAGCTCCGGGGGCGGCCACTGGCGAGGTCTATACCTGTGCCCCGCCCGGGTCGGGGGCCTCAGGCGGGGCACAGGAAGACGAGCGCGGTAGGCACGCCCGCAGGCCTAGGGTCGCCCCACCGCCAGCTGTCCCCCGTTGTCATCGCATCAAGGTTCGTTGAAATCGCCGCTCGCGATGCTGGCCGCGTGGCTCCTGTCGACGAAGGGGGCCCGACGCATCCTGGGTCGCAATGGCACGGCGGGCAGCCCAGCATCGGTGAGCTCGCCTGGCGCCCGGAGAGTTGGGGGTCAACGCGTGAGCGGTCCCACCGTCGCCTCGGGGTGGGACGATGACGCCGTGGATGTGGAGCTGCTGTACTTCTATCAGTGCCCGCACTGGCGACTCGCCGACGAGCGGCTGCGAGAGGCGCTGACTGCGGTCGGGCGTGCAGATCAGCCGATCTCCTACGTGCAGGTGGACACGGCCGAGGGCGCCGCGGTGTCCGGGTTCGCAGGGTCACCGACGATCCTGGTGAACGGTCGCGACCCGTTCCGAGCACCGGGCGCGACGCTCGGCGGTCTGTCGTGCCGCCTCTTCGGCACGCCGGACGGGCTTGCGGGATCGCCCACCGTGGAGCAGCTGTCGTCTGTGCTGCGATGACCCGGCCCGACCTGGCCGGAGCAGACGAGCCCCGCTGTTGGTGCTGCGGCTCCGCGTTTCCCGACGACGAGCTCGTCAGGCTCGGCGACCACCACGAGGTGACCGTCTGCGGTGCCTGTGCCCGCGATCTGCACCGACGCGCGAGAGACCAGCACCATCGCACGCACCCGACAGCCGCGACACGTGGGCGATCGATCCTGCGACGGGCACGGGAGTTCGCGATCGCAGGCGGGTGGCACGAGCGCCCCGTCGTCGGCCCGGCACTGCGCTGGATCGACCGATTCCTCCCTTAGCGCGGGGCGTGCCCGCCGGGGCGTCGGACCGTCGCGCGAGCGCCGTCGGCAGGGCCGGCCTCCCAACCCGATCACGGTGCGCTCTGAGTCGTGGGCGAGCTGAGTGGATCAGAACCCACCCCGGTGCCGTTGCGCCACGCCTGCGGCGCCGTAGGGGTAGTCGTCGACCCTGGGGGCGCTGACCTCGGTCAGCCGCTTGAGCTCGTCGTCGGTGAGCAGCAGATCGGCGGCGACCAGGTTGTCGCCAAGCTGCTCGCTGGTGCGGGCTCCGATGATGACCGAGGTGACCGCCGGGCGGCCCGCGAGCCATGCCAAGGCGACCTGGGACATGGTCACCTCGCGGGCGTCGGCGACCTCCCGGACGGCGTCGATGACACGCCACGTCCTGTCGTCGGCGTTGCGTGCCTCCCACGCTTCCATGCCTCGGGCGGGATCCTCGCCCAGCCGGGTCGCGCCCTGCGGGGGGACATCCCGCGCGTACTTCCCGGAGAGCCAGCCGCCGGCCAACGGCGACCACGGCAACAGCCCGAGCCCGGCGTCGAGCGCTGCGGGAACGACCTCGTGCTCGATGTCGCGTACCAGCAGGTTGTACTGCGGCTGCAGCGTGACGGGCGACGACCAGTGGTGCGAACGCGCGACGTGGACAGCCTTCGTGAGCTGCCATCCGAGGTAGTTGGAGAATCCGTAGTACGAGATCTTGCCCGCGACGACGGCCTCGTCGAGGAACCCGAGCGTCTCCTCCACAGGGGTGAGCGCGTCCCAGGCGTGCATCTGGTAGAGGTCAATGTGCTCGACACCGAGCCGACGCAGTGACGCGTCGAGCGCCTGGCGAAGATGGCGACGAGACAGGCCCAGGTCGTTCGGCCCGTCTCCCATCGCGAACCGCCCCTTGGTAGCCACGACGAGCTGCCGTGCGTCCGTGGGGTGGGAGGCGAGCCAGCGTCCGAGGATCTCCTCAGAGCCGCCGCGCGAGTAGACATCGGCGGTGTCGACGAACGTCCCGCCGCGCTCGACGAAAGTCGTCAAGATCTCGCCGGACGTCCGCTCGTCCGCCTCGGCGCCGAACGTCATGGTGCCAAGGCACTGCGCCGAGACGATCGTTCCGCTGTTGCCGAGCGTGCGGTACTGCATGGTGACACCTTCCTGGCTGCTGACTGCATCGAGGACATCACGAGTGTGCTGTGCCCGCCACCGCGCACGCGCGCATCCCCAGCCAGCTCCTGGAAGAGCGATGCGAACGCTGAACGTCAGGTGCCCCGCTGCATCGCGTAAACGTCAGCGAGTCTGGTGATCTCTCCGATGAGGCAATGGGCATTGCCAGCTCGTGACGGCGTTGTTCTGCCGAATCCGCACCTCCGAGACGGCGGCACGACACATGGCCGCCCCGACTTGAGCCGTACGCCAACTGCGTACGCCAACCAGCACGCGTTCGGGGGTGTCCGGCGGCGTCCACCGACTGCACCGTAACGCTCTGACCTGCACGGATGGACGTCAGCGGATGCTCGCGGACCCCCTCCCGATCTCTGACACGGAAGAGGTCACTGGTTCGATCCCAGTATCGCCCACTATCAGTACCGCAGGTCAGACAATTTTCGGGTCGGTCTTCTTGTGCCGTGCCACGTATGTGCTACCTCGCACCTGAGGTGCCACCCGTAGACACCTATGGGCATGGGCGCCCGCTCCACTGTCAGCCGCCGCCCGTACTGGGCAGTACGGCACGACCGGTACTTGCTCGCGCGGGTGCCCGCCGACCGGGTGCGCGCGACGTTACGGCTCACTGCGACGACAGGTCGACGTCGTCGTCGTCGCTCGGCATTGGCTTCCCGGCGCGCTCGGCCGCCGCACGCACGATGCTGTCGACGCCGTCCAACCAGGCGAGCAGTTCCTCGGTGGTCGCGTGACCGATCTTCACCAGGCCGCCGCCGAACCAAACTTGCCCCCTCGCAACCGTCGGTTCGAGATCCCGCAGCGCTCGCAGCGCCGACCCGTCGATCTCGTCCCAGTGCTCGTCGAGGTTGCGCAGCAGCTTGATGGGCAACGGTCCCGGGTACGCGGGGACGTCGAGGCCGAGGCGGTCGACTGCCCTAGCGACCTGCGCGAGCAGAACGAACGCGAGGTAGTGCTCGGTCCCGAGATCCCACACGCGCCCATAGGTGAAACGTGTGGTCGCGTCGCCTGGGTCCAACGTGCCGATCGACTCGCGGTGCTTAGTGTGCATGAACGCCGTGCTCTGTCGTTGGTCGGCTTCAGCGAACGCCTCGACCTGCGCTCGAGCGCGGCGTGCGTAGACGACGGCGTGCGCGCGCAGCGTGTGGTCGTCAACGTAGGGAGCCGCCATGGTTGGTGCGCCTAGAACTCGACAGGCCAGCGGTCGTTAGCGGGATCGCCCAGGCAGTCGATCCAGTCCGCCCCCTCTTGCGCTCGCAGTTCGGAACAGTGCTGCCACTTCTGGTCGTCGTCCCACGCCATGATCCGATCGTTCACGACGTAGCCGACCAGCAGCACGGCCAGCACGCCGACGAGCACCCACGGAGGCTTCATGGCTCGGAGCATGGCAGCGCGCTGCGGTCCCACCGGGCGACCCGCCCGGGCGCGGGGTGACGAATCCTCCCTCTGCCATTCCGAGCGCCGTTGCCAGCGTTCCGCTGCTAGACCGGCCCGGCGGCCCCAGAGCACCCACGGGTCACCAGCGACCCCACGGCGGGCATGCGCTAGGTGTCCTCGGCCCCGGCAGCGCGAAACCGGGCAAGGCACGGCAGCAGCAGCTCGCCCCGGACATAAGCCGAGCGATCACGTCCGGCAGTCAGGCCCCACCGCGCTCGGAAATGAGAATCGAACTCCGACCCGTCCGTCGGTTTGATCAAGCTGTCTCTCTCCAACGCTGCGAGCGTGGGCATGATGAGTTCGCGAAACCCGGATCTCGTCTGTAGCTCGGATCGGTTTGCCGCGATGATGTGCCCCGGGTGCTCCGGGTCCTGCCGACTCAGGTACTGCAGAATGCGCAGATGCGGCGCCTCAATGCTCCGCATGATGCGGACCCACGCAACTTCTTCCATCACCCGGGCGTCGTCGTCGAGCACGGCACCAGTCGCCAGGCCGCGACCCAGAACGCGGAACTTGTGTTGCCAGGCGGACTCGGCGGCAGCTTCCATCGCCGAGCCGAGCAGCAGGAGACGCGTCGGCGTCTCGACGAGCTGCGCGACCAGATCGTCCGGCGTAACTCCCGCTGCGTCCGCTCCGACTTGGATCGTGTACCCGCAGACCGCGCGCTTGAACGTCCGGACACGGTCGATCGCGGAATCGACGGCGGGCAACGCGGCGGCGGCGATCACGCCGAGCGCAGGGTCGTACAAGGCTGACAGGGCGACGAACCCAGCTGCGCCCGCGCGGGTCAGAGCAGCTACGCCGTCGATGTCCTCTTCGTGCACGCACCAGTAGTACCAGCGCGCGAGGTCCGTCTGTGCCGACGCGGCGGGTCGCCATACTTCCGCCCGCCCTAGATCCCCAACCGAGGGTGCACCTGCCCGGCGACCGGGACACATCGCCAGGCCGGGCACGTCCGACAGCGGCGGATCGCCTCGGCCACCTCGACACCGCGGCGCGGCTCCGGGCTCATGCCATGTAGATGTGCGGTTTGCCGCTCGCCTGACGGTGTGATGGCAGGCTTCGCCTATGAAGCCGACGACCCGAGCGCTCAAAGCCTGGATCGCGGAGGCTGCCCTGCTCGCCGTGCCGCCTGAGCAGATCCGGGTGCCGGTGGAGAACGATCGACTGTTCCTGACCGTCTATAGCGTCTGCCGGCAGGCCATCAGGTACGCCGAGGCCTACTCGGCCACCGCCGCCAGTGGGTTCGAGCACGAGGCAGTCCCGCTCGTCCGTGCCGCGTTCGAGCACGCCGTGACCGCGCAGTGGGTCTACCTGACGCCCGGTGGTCACGCGCTTCTGAGCGCAGGCGTGCGTGCGAGCATGCACGACTTTCAAGTTCGGTTCGCGCAGCGTGCGGGCGACCATGTGTGGATGGATCATCTCGAGCTGAGCACTCCGCCGAAGGTCCACGGTCGGCCGAACTTCGGCAAGATGATGAGGGCGGTCGACCACGAGGAGTTCCTCGAGCTGATCTACTCGTTGCTGTCCCAGGCGACGCACGTGACGTTCAGGTCCGTGACCGGCTACCTCGACGGGAGCTCTGAGCAGTTCGAGCTGCTTCCAGAGCGCCGTGTGTCGGCGGAGGTGAACTACCAGGTGCTGCACGCCGCAGCGATGTCCTCGCTGCTCGCGCTGTCGGTCCTCGCTCACGTCATCGACGACCCGCAGCTGCTCGATCTCGTCTCACGCCGTTCCGACGAACTCATGCTGCCGTGGCTGCTGGAGAGCGGGTCGGCCCGTGACTCCAGCACTGGCACGGGCCGGCCGGTTGGGCGACCGCAGGTCTAGAGCGCGGCGGTCAGCGCTGGTACGGCCCGGGTCGCCACGAGCGCGACAAGGGTCATGGCGACGGTGATGCGGGTCAGTCGCTGACGACCTCGCGCGCGCGCCGTCGTGGTGCTCACTGGTCCCCCAGGTATCTGATGTCGCCGTCGGGCCACACGACCCGCGCGACGCCCGCTCCCGCGCGGAAACGACGGCAGTTCGAGCAGGGCTCGTCGGTCACGTAGACGGTCGCTCCGAGCCGGTCAGTCCCGCCGACGTGCACGATGGCGTTCTCCTCGGCGTGCAGGGCGCTGCGGGGTGATGGCACGCCGACGTACGCACGCGAGGCGGGGATCTCGTCGTAGGAGAACTCCCCGCGTGGGCACGCTCCGGCGCTCAAGCATCCGGCGCGCCGGGGGGTACCCGCTGTAGCCGGTAGCCAGGACGCGGTGGTCCGGAGACAGAACGACGGCGCCGACCTGCGGCGGGTGCAGTCCGCCCAGGTGGCGACCGCGACCGCCGGGCCGAGTGCCCACTGGTCCCAGGTAGGTCGGGGCCGGTCACTGGTCGAGCTCCTGAGCAGCAGCGACCGACCTGCCCAGGTCCATCTCGATTCTCCAGGCGCGGTCGCGTATCGGTCCGCGCTCGGGCGCAGCGGGGCGGTAGATGACGACCTGGCCGCCCGGCAGACCGACCCAGAAGAACCGTCGCGCCAGCATTTACCGAGTCGCCAGGTGTGCGCGCTGCTCGACCTTGGACTCGGTGAAGATCCGCGGGTGGTGCTCGGCCCAGCGCTGGCCGGCGGACTTGGCTGTCGTCGCGGTGGCCCAGACCGCGGCGTGGAACAGGGGCCGCAGGCGCGGCTGATGGCGCAGGGGCGGGTGAGGGAGGCGCGGCAGGGACCTCGGGCGGCGCGCCGACGTCCCTGGCACGGCGACGCGCCAGTCCCCGGCACCCGCGCCGTGCCGGCAACCCGTCCGCGTCCGGCGATGTCTGCGCTGGCGTCGCGCGTGGTCGCGCGCCCCCATGACTTGCGCAGACGGTCATTGACGCAAGAGGTCAACTGACCCGGCCTCCGTCTTTCGGCTCCCCCGCCACCTGGTGGTCAGAGGCGTTCTTCGAGTTGCGACCGATCTGCGATGCTCAGCCTGGGATGTCTCGGGGGTCGTTGCCCGGCTCGACAGTGTCCTTCTCGCGCACCTTCCCGTCTCGACCGTGGATGCTGACCTCGCCACCGCCCGCGTTACCGACGATTTGCTTCGCCCTCGCGATCGCCTCGGCCTGTGTCTCAGTGTGAGCCGAGGCCCGCTTGCCCGCACCTGTGACGTCCCAACCACCCTCTGGATTGGGGACGACATTCCTATTCGGCGCCATGCTCGCACCTCTCGTCAGGCGCGGGATCCGATGCCCCGTCGCATCGCCTCAAAGCGTGGCACATACTCGCGACACGGGAGAGTGAACAAGCTCTCGATGCGGCGTCTTTGTCGTCAGTGCCCGGCGTGAGCCGATCGTGGCGTGAAGCGAGGGCCGGCCGGAACTGCACCTACTGTTGCGCAAGTTCGGAGAGTGCAGCTGCCAGTGCTTGGTCGCGAACCGTGGTGGCGTGCTGGTAGAGCATGACCGTCGACGGCGTCGAATGACCCGCACGAGCCTGCAACTCCGCGAGCGTGGCACCGGACTGCGCGGCCAGCGTCAGTCCCGTGTGGCGGAGCCAGTGGAAGCGGAAGTCGGCCGGGACTGTGGTCTTCCTTACCGCCTGCTTGAAATAGTAGGCGTATGTCGATGAGTGCATCTGCTGAGTCCCCTCGCTCCGACCGGGGAAGAGCAAAGCATCGGCTTCTCGGGCGGTATGAGCGTCCAGATGGTGTGCTACCGCCGCGGCGATGTGTGGAGGAACGCTGATGCCACGGATGCCCGCGTCGGTCTTGGGCGGACCAACGATCGGCTGGCCGTCGACCCAGGTAAGTCCGCGGGTGACCAGCACGACTTTCGGGGTGATGTCCTTCCTGCGAAGCTCAAGCACCTCGCCATTCCGAAGCTGACACCATGCGCCGAGAAGGACCGACAGTGCGAGGCGGTCCGGCATGGCGGCTACGAGCTCAGCGATCTGCGCAGGAGAAGCGACGTGCTTCTTCGCCGCTGGCTTTGACCTCCCGGCGCCACGGATGCGACAGGGATTCTCGGCGATGAGGTCGTCCTGGACAGCCGTTGCGAGGATGCCTCTGAGCAACGCGTAGGTGCGCGCCCGGAGGGTCGGCCGATCCGGGAGCAACTGCCGGTACCAGCTCGCGATCGTCTCCCCCGTTAGTTCAGCGAGACGCTTCGTCCCCAGAGCCGGGTAGACGTGCTGCGTGAGGTAGTGCTCGTAGACGCGGCGCGTTGACCCGCGGAGCGGTTCGCCCGACCCGTTGCGTCGGTCCTGCACCCACGTCTCGGCGTACTCACGAAGAGTCAGCCGCGTGGCGATCGCCTTCGGCCTGACGACACCGTCCTCGAGCGCTGTGCGCTGCCGGGCCAACCAGACCTCGGCGTCGACCTTCCGCGTAAACGTCTCGGGTGCGCTGGCCCACACCTGAGGGAACGTTCCGGGAACCGTGTAGCGCGCGCGGTAGCGCTTGGAAGGGAGTCTCGTGATGGAGCCGAAGCCGTTCCGGTTGGTCGTCATAGGTGTGGTTCAACCGCTTCGCGTGTCATAGGCGTGTCATAGAGAACGGTACCCGCGGTTCACCATAGTTCCGAGTGAGGCTCGGTATCGTTGCAGGTCAACGTCCGAAATCACGCTCTCGGTTCATCGCCGTGCATCACGATTCCGCCTGCGTGTGTGGGTTCGAATCCCACTCGGGGCACCCAGGAAATTTGCTTCTGAACTGCTGTTTTGCGCCGCATGGCCCACAGGCCAAGCACGCAGCGTCGGCTTGATCCGCGTAAGGCGTGTCGCGAGGATCGTCGTGCCAGGCACCCGGGCCCCTCAGCCGGCGTCCACCGAACTGACGAGGAAGACCGTGTCCGCCATGCACTCACCAGGCAGCTCCGGGAGTGTTCGCTCGTCGGCCGCCACCCCTCCCCCGACAAGCTCGACATCCGACCCGATCACCACGGGCTCTGCTCCAGGGACGTGCACCGCCGCCTCGTCGTCGGCCAGCCGGGTCCCCGCGGGCCAGACGAGCAGGTCCTGGTAGCCGTCGCCGGCCAGATAGAGGCAGCCGTCCTCGCCACGCGTCAACCTCCCCGTGCCGAGCGCCTCCATTCGTGGCGCCTCACCGGATGCGACGAGCAGCCGGGTGCCGTCCGGACCCTCCACGACGTCGGCTCCTCTCGAGCAGCCCGCTACTCCTGCGACCAGGATCAGCAGCGCGAACGTCAGGAGGGTCCCAGCCCTCATGGCGAGGTCCGGATCGCTACCCCGAGGTGAACGTTCGCTAGGCCGACGCGGCTGAACAGCGACCGCCCGATGGCCAGGTAGCTCTTATAGCCGTGGTGGACGCCGTACGCGGTGCTGCCGCTGCGCCACGGGCCCCCGCTGTCTCCGCCATCCGTCTTGTGCCGGTGCATCATCGTCATGTTGCAGTAGCTTCCCGAGCACTCGTTGAGCTTGTACACCTCGTCCGTGCTGGCGCCCGTCTTCCGGCCATAGAACGAGAGCGTCTGGCCCACCACCGGCGACCCGGTCGAAGAGATCGCCACGGACGCTGTCGCGGAGATGTACACCCGGTTCGTCACCGACTCGGACGTGCTCAGCCACCGCAGGTCGCCCTGCGAACCCGTGGTCGACTGCTGCGGGTAGAGCGGGATCGATGCACCGTAGTTCAACGGCGTGTCGCAGTGCGCGGCGGTGAGAATGCCCCGGACGCCATTCTTCGACACGGTGAATCCGGACGTGCACCAGTTGGCGCCGCTTCTCGTGAGCTGGGCGCCACCGTAGAGGGTGGCTTCTTCTCCTCGGATCGGCCCTGCAACCTCCTCGAGGGAGACCTCGGCGAGAATCTCGTCGGGCAGGCTCGCGGCGAGGGAGTCAGGGACTGTCGCCTGGCGCGAGGTCGCCGCAGAGCGGGAGTACGTCACGGCCACATCACCCGTGAGCGGCTCGATCGACGAGGTCACCTCGGCGACCCCGGGAAGTGCGCGGACGGCGTAGTGGACCTGCTGCACGCGGACGTTCTGCTCAATCTCGGTGAGAGCGTCTACTTGCCGCACGTCGACCGCCACGGGCAGCGTCGACAGACGTTCGTGCACCCATTCCGTCGGGACGTGGGTGAAGGCGATCCACGCGGGCGCGGCCTTGTCGTGCGTGATCTCGGCGGAGACATACGTGTCCGGGAACGTGGTGCGCGCTTCTTCGATCAACCGAGCGAAGTCGTTCTGCCACGCGTACAGCGCGACCGCCCGTGCATAGCTGAGCCCACGCTCGGCGGCGATGGTTCGCAGGTCCGCTGCGAGTGGAGCCTCAATTGCGACGCGGCCCGTCGGCCGCGTGCGTTCCACCTCCACCACGGTCGGTTCGTCCGATGGCGGGACGGGCGGTGCAGCCCCAGGGGATGCCGTGCCCGGCGAGGCGAGGAGCGTGACCCCCACGGCGCCGGAAGTCGCGAGTACCAGACACGTTCGTCGCCATCTTGTGTGCACCGAGCACCCCTGTCCGCAGGCCGCCGACACTGGCGGTTCGCGTGAAAGTAGCAGGCTCGTTGCGGCCTTCGTGGGCATTTGCTCTCGTCCGGCCGCGCGACTTCAGGACCTGCCGGTCCACGTGCCGGATCCTCCGACGTACGTGCTGCCCGCCCCGCTGTTGCTCGTGCTGTTCCGGGCGACGGCCGCCGATCCCGATCGGAGCGTCTCGCGCCCACCTGCTGACTAGGCTGCCCGGATGATCACGATCGACCCCGCCGTCGTCGCGACGTTCGGCAACGGCCAGCTCACCGCTGCCATCGGGCTGTCCTCCCCGCGGACGACGCTCGCCTCCGTGGCGATCGGCAGCGACGCGCTCGGCGAGGCGGACGACAGCGGGTCGCTGGCGACGATGCTGGACGGCCTGGTCGGGGACGTGACCGCCCTCGTCGCCGACCTCGCCTCGACCCTGGAGGTCGACGGCGAGGCCCTGCTGCTGGTGGCCGCGCAGAACGTGGACGCCAACACGGGTGACGCGCCGGACGGGCCGCGCCCGTGATCGAGTTCCGGCGGGACGTCTGGGACCTGGACCTCAGCACGGGCTCGCTGGTCGACTCGTCGACCGCCTGGCTCGGTCTGCGCACCGCGTTGCGCACCACGGCCGTCGACCTCGAGCGCGGCATCACCACCGTCACCGAGTCCTGGTCCACACC
Source organism: uncultured Cellulomonas sp. (assembly GCF_963527515.1). Classification (NCBI taxonomy): domain Bacteria; kingdom Bacillati; phylum Actinomycetota; class Actinomycetes; order Micrococcales; family Cellulomonadaceae; genus Cellulomonas; species uncultured Cellulomonas sp. The sequence continues at coordinate 156,328 of NZ_CAURTV010000001.1, forward strand.
CATGGCCACCAGCTACCTGCAGTACGCGCCCTCGCTGGTGGGTGCGCTGCGCGAGGTGGCCGCCATGTGCGAGGCGACGTCCTCGACGGTGGACGGGCTCGTGACCGACGTGGAGGGGATCCAACGGGACCTGTCCGCCTCGCTCGGGCGGCTGCGCGGCCGCATGGCGGTGCTCGACCTCGGCCCGACGGTGCTGTTCACCCCCGAGGAGGGGACCGACGACAAGGCCCGGATCGCGGAGGAGGTCGCGCAGGCCGGCCTGCTGAAGCGCCGGGCGGTCGCGGCTGTGCAGGAGGCCAGGACGGCGATCCGCAGCACCACGTCGGCGGTGGCCGCGCTCCGCCTCCCGTGGTCGAGCATCGCGTCGTCGAGCACCCCCGGGTGGGACGCGCCGGACAGCTCGTGGAACCGGGAGTCGTCGATGATCAGCCTCGGCGACACCACGCTCATCACCGGCACCCACGGCAACGACGTCATCACCGTGACCATCGACCCCGCCACGGGCGAGACGATCGTGACCATCGAGCCGGACACGGTGTACCGGGTCCCCCGGGGACAGGCTGTGGTGCTCAACGCCGGTGCCGGCCAGGACCGGATCACCGTCCCCGAGGGCACCACGGTCCACCTGCGCTTCCTCGGCGGCGCCGGTGACGACCGCATCGACGGTGGGTCCTCGCTGGGGCCCAACGACTACTTCGGCGGCCAGGGCGAGGACTCCATCGAGGCCGGTGCCGGCAACGACTTCCTGTCCGGTGGTGCCGGACGCGACTACCTCGACGGTCGGCGCGGTGACGACCGTCTCTCGGGTGGCCACGGCAACGACGTCGTGTACGGCATGGACGGCGCTGACCAGCTCGAGGGCGGCGAGGGCAACGACTACCTCGAAGGCGCCCAGGGTGACGACCGCGTGGTCGGCGGTGGTGGCAACGACACCGTCTCTGGAGGTGGCGGCGACGACGTGCTCCTCGGTGGCACCGGCGCGGACGTCCTGTTCGGCGGCGACGGCGTGGACGAGGTGCACGGACAGGGCGGGTACGACGACCTGTTCGTCGGCAAGGACGACACCACCGGGTCGGGGCACGTCGTGGTGGTCGAGTACAGCCCGACCGCAGGCGAGCACATCGAGGTCATCGGCTCACCGGAGTTCGTCGCCCGCGTCCAGGCTGACCTGGAGATGATGCGCTCGAGCCCGACGGGCCAGCACGCCCTGAACACCCTCGGTCAGCAGTACGAGGACAGCGACCTGCCGTGGTGGGCGTGGGACAGCAAGACCGGCCTGGAGATCCACGAGTTCGACGAGCGCAACGGCACCGCGTACCGCGACGGCAACGACCTGAACGACGACGGCTACGCGATCGAGTACAACCCGGACTACTTCCTCAGCAGCTCGGGCGACGAGAAGACCCCGGTGGTGGTGCTCTACCACGAGCTGGGGCACATCTTCCAGTTCGGTGACGGCAGCTGGCCGGACGGCGAGTACAACCAGGCGGGGCCCGGTGAGCCGCCGGACATGGTCAACAACGGCGAGCGCCAGAACGTGGGCCTGCCGTTCGACACCAGCGGGGTCGACCCCGAGGACATCCAGCCCGACCCGTTGATCACCGAGAACGCCTTCCGTGACGAGCTGGGCATCCCCGACCGGGAGAGGTACTGACCACCGTGGCGCAGCGAGGCATGACTCCAGCCGCCGGTGTGATCGGCTCCGCGTGCGTCGTGCTGGCGTTCGTCGGCGGCTGCTCACCGGCCGGGCCGCAGTCGCCGGACCGTGCGGCCGAGGTCGACGGCGTGCGGCTCGAGGCGACGCTCAGCGAGGCGCAGGGTCTGCGGGTCGAGTACACCGTGACCAACGACGGTGACGTCCCGGTGACCGTCCTGGACCGCATGCCCGGGGAGGGCAGCTTCTCCTCGGCATACGTCGTCGACGACGAGCGCGTGACCGTGGACGCCTACGCCGACGGGGTGGTCGAGCTGTCCAAGCGGTCCTACGCGACCCCCGACGACGTCACGCTCGAGAGCCCGTGGGAGCTCCAGGGCACCCGCCTGGCACCCGGGGACTCGGTCAGCGGCGTCGGCGTCACGCCGTTCCCGCTCCAGGTGGTCGGCATCGGCTTCGACATCGAACCGGTCGGCCTGGACGAGGTGCCCGCCGACGCCGAGCGGTGGCGGTTCTGCATCGAGGTGGGCGAGGCCGGGGACGTCGAGGTGGAGGCCACCGACGACGGGCTCCCTGCCGTGTGGGTGAACAACCCGATGGACGGCGAGATCCTGTGCACCGACACGCAGCAGCTGCCCGAGGGCTGGCGCTGATCACGCCGATACCGGAGCGTGCCCGGCCCTGACCTGGGCAGAAGGTCCCGGGGTGGGGCCGCGGCGCGGACCTAGTGTCCGCCCTGTATCCATCGTCGAGGACGACCGGTGGACACCGTGCCAGCGTCGGCACCCTGCCCTCGTTGCACTGAGTCACACCCCTGGAGGGCTGGCGTGCGCGAGATCTCGGACAGCGAGCGGTTCACGGTCACGGTCAACGACCGCGACATCGAAGTCCTCGGCGGGCTGACGATCCTCCAGGCGCTGACCAACGAGGGGATCGACGTCCCGTCCCTCTGCCACGACATCCGGCTCAAGCGGTCGAACGGCAGCTGCGGCCTGTGCGTGGTCGAGCTCGGCACGGACGCCCCGCGGGACGTGAAGGCGTGCCTCACCCCCGTCACGGCCGGCATGGTGATCACCACGCACTCGCCCCGCCTCGAGGCCTACCGCAAGGTGCGTCTCGAGCAGCTGCTGTGCGACCACAACGCCGACTGCGTGGCGCCGTGCGTCGTCGCGTGCCCGGGGAACATCGACATCCAGACCTACCTGAGCCACGTGGCGGACGGCAACTACGAGGCTGCCATCCGCGTGATCCGGGACCGCAACCCGTTCCCGTCGGTGTGCGGCCGCGTGTGCCCCCACCCGTGCGAGTCGGAGTGCCGGCGCAACCTCACCGACGAGCCGGTGGCCATCAACGCCGTCAAGCGGTTCGCGTCCGACTGGGACATGGCCCGCGAGACGCCGTGGATCCCGCGCGTCGCCGAACCGACCGGCAAGCGGATCGCCGTCGTCGGAGCCGGTCCCTCGGGGCTGTCCGCCGCCTACTACAGCGCGCTCGACGGGCATGCCGTCACGGTCTACGAGAAGCAGGACCACGCCGGCGGCATGACGCGGTACGGCATCCCCGCCTACCGGCTGCCCAAGACCACGCTCGATCAGGAGATCGGCGTCATCCAGGCCATGGGCGTCCAGATCGTCACCGGTCAGGCGCTCGGCACCCACCTGCGGCTGGAGGACCTGCAGCGCGACTTCGACGCGGTCTACCTGGCCATCGGGTCCTGGCGGGCGTCACCGCTGCGGGTCGACGGCGAGAACCTCGACGGCGTCTGGCTCGGCATCCACTACCTCGAGCAGGTCACCAAGGGTGTCGAGGTCACGCTCGGCGACGATGTCGTGGTGCTCGGCGGCGGGAACACCGCGATCGACTGCGCCCGGACCGCGCTGCGTCAGGGAGCCACGAACGTCCGGATCGTCTACCGGCGCACCCGGGACGAGATGCCGGCCGAGCCGTTCGAGGTCGAGGAGGCGCTGCACGAGGGCATCGAGCTGGTCGCCCTGACCGCGCCGACGAAGATCAGCGCGGGCGAGACGGGCCTGCAGCTGCACTGCCTGACCATGGCGCTGGGCGATCCCGACCGGTCGGGTCGCCGCCGGCCGGTCGCCGTCGAGGGCAGCGACTTCGTCATCGCGGCCGACACCGTCATCGGGGCCATCGGCCAGAGCACCGACACCGGCTTCCTGTTCAACGACCTCCCCGTCCGGCTGAACAAGTGGGGCGACGTCGACATCGACGGCCACACCATGCAGACGAGCGAGGGGAAGATCTTCTCCGGCGGCGACTGCGTGACGGGACCGGCGACCGTGATCCAGGCGGTCGCTGCCGGGCGTCGTGCGGCCCGCGCCATGGACGAGTTCGTCACGCGCGGGTCGGTGCTGCCCAGCCACGAGGACTACACCTGCAGCCGCGGGTCGCTCGAGGACCTGCCCCGCGCGGAGTTCGAGGACCTCCCCCGGCTCGTCCGCGCCACCATGCCCTCGCTCGTGCCCTCGCAGCGGACCGGCAGCTTCGTCGAGGTCGAGCTGGGGCTGACGGAGGAGCAGGCCAGGGCCGAGGCCGCCCGCTGCCTGCGCTGCGGCTGCGCCACGCAGAACGCCTGCTCGCTGCGGCAGGAGGCCAGCGCCCACGACGTCGTCTTCGCCACCCCCCTGCACGTGCGCCCGTACGTCCCGCTCACCCAGGACCACCCCTTCATCATCCGCGACGACAACAAGTGCATCTCGTGCGGGCTGTGCGTCGCCGCCTGCGCCGAGATCGAGGGACCGGGCGTCCTGGCGTTCCAGTTCCACGAGGGCCGGCTGACCGTCGGCACCCACAACGGCCAGCCCCTCGGCCTGACGGACTGCGTCTCGTGCGGCCAGTGCGTCCGGGCGTGCCCGTGCGGCGCGCTGGACTACGTGCGCGAGCGCGGTGACGTGTTCACAGCCATCAACGACCCGACGAAGGTCGTCGTCGGCTTCGTCGCCCCGGCCGTGCGCACCGTGGTCGCCGAGCACTTCGGCCTGCCGTTCGACGCGGCGTCGGCCTTCATCGCCGGGCTCATGCGCAAGATCGGCTTCGACAAGGTGTTCGACTTCACCTTCGCCGCCGACCTCACGATCATGGAGGAGACGACCGAGTTCCTCGGCCGAGTCTCCTCCGGCGGCGTGATGCCGCACTTCACGTCGTGCTGCCCCGGCTGGGTCAACCTCGTCGAGCGCCGTTTCCCCGACCTGATCCCCCACCTGTCCAGCTGCAGGTCCCCGCAGCAGATGATGGGCGCGACGGTCAAGAACCACTTCGCCCAGCAGGCCGGTGTCAGCCTCGACGAGCTGTACGTGGTGTCGATCGTCCCGTGCCTGGCCAAGAAGTACGAGGCCGCCCGGCCGGAGTTCGCCCCAGACGGCATCCGCGACGTCGACGCCGTGCTCACCACCACCGAGTTCCTCGAGATGATCGAGATGCTGCGCCTCGAGCCGGCCGACATCACGCCCGCGGAGTTCGACGAGCCCTACAAGCGGGTCACCGGAGCCGGCATCCTGTTCGGCGCCTCGGGCGGGGTGGCGGAGGCCACGCTGCGGATGGCCGTCGAGAAGCTCACCGGGGAGCCGCTGCTCGACAGGCTCGACTTCGAGGAGGTCCGCGGCTTCGAGGGCATCAAGGAGACGACCGTGACCGGCGGTGGCGTGACCGTGCGCGTCGCGGTGGTCTCCGGCCTGAACAACATCGAGCCGCTCGCCCGGCGCATCGCCGCAGGCGAGGACGTGGGCTACGACCTCATCGAGGTCATGGCCTGCCCGGGCGGGTGCATCAACGGTGCCGGGCACCCCGTCCCCGGCAAGGTCGGCGAGATGGCGGCCCGGCAGAAGGTGCTGGTCAACATCGACCGCGCCTCCCACCTGCGCAAGTCCCACGAGAACCCCGACGTGCTCCGGCTGTACGACGAGTTCTACGGCGAACCCAACTCCGAGACCGCCCACCACCTCCTGCACACCAGCTACGCCCCGTTCCGGGACGCGGCAGTGACCACGGAGGGCTGATCCGATGACGCGACCCGCAGCGGTCGCAGCCGCCGTGCTGTGCGCGTTCGGCCTGCTCGCGGGCTGCGGCGGCACCGCGCCGGCGGCCGCCCCCACGGCCGTCCTGACGGCAGCTCCCACGGCAGCTCCCACGGCAGAGCCGATCACCATCCGCATCGCGTCGCTCAAGGGCCCCACCACCATGGGCCTGGTCCACCTGATGAGCGAGGCGGAGGCGGGCGAGGGCGCGCAGGACTACCGCGTGACGATGTACGGATCGCCGGACGAGGTCGTCCCTCTGGTCGTGCAGGGCGGGGTCGACGTCGCCCTGCTCCCGTCGAACCTCGCTGCCGTCCTGTACAACCGGACGCTCGACGACGACGCCGCCACGATCCAGGTCGCCGCGATCAGCACCCTGGGTGTCCTGGACATCGTCGAGGCCGGTGACACGGTGCACAGCATCGCCGACCTGGCCGGCAGGACCGTGTACGCCTCCGGGAAGGGCGCCTCGCCGCAGTACGTGCTGGAGCACCTGCTGACCAGCCACGGGCTGGACCCGGCGACCGATCTGACGATCGAGTACCGCAGCGAGCACACCGAGGTCGCTGCCCTGCTGGCGACGACGCCGGGTGCGATCGCGATGCTCCCGCAGCCGTTCGCGACCGTCGTGACGACGAAGGACCCGACCATCCGCACCGCGCTGGACCTCACGGACGAGTGGGCCGAGGTCCACCCGGACTCCGAGCTGGTCACCGGTGTCGTGGTCGTCCGGACCGCCTTCGCCGAGGAGCACCCGGACGCGGTCGCGGACTTCCTCACCGACTACGAGGCGTCCACGCGGTTCACCAACGAGCATGCCGCCGAGGCGGCCGTCCTGGTGGCGGCCGCCGGCATCGCCCCGTCGGCGCCCATCGCCCAGGCCGCCATCCCCGCGTCCCACATCACCTTCGTCGACGGTGCCGAGCTGAAGACCCTCCTGGGTGGCTACCTGCAGGTCCTGTTCGACGCCGACCCGGCCTCCGTCGGCGGGAACGTGCCCGAGGATGACTTCTACCTCCGCCGCTGAGGGCACGGCGACCCTCGCCCGGGGCGCCGTGCGCCCCCTGGCGGTCGTCGCCTTCTGGGTCGTCGTCTGGCAGGTGTCCGCGCTCGCCGTCGGCCACGAGGTGCTGCTCGCCTCGCCGGCGAGCGTCGTCGTCCGGCTCGGCGAGCTGAGCCTGACCGCGGACTTCTGGGGCACCATCTGGACCTCGTTCGCCCGCATCGCCGGGGGCTTCGTGGCGGCCTCCGTGCTCGGCGTGCTCGGCGCGACCTTCGCCGCCTCGTCGCGGATCGTCGACGCGCTGGTGACCCCGGCGCTCGCCGCCGTCCGCAGCACCCCCGTGGTGAGCTTCATCATCCTGGTGCTGATCTGGGTGAGCAGCGACCAGCTCGCGCTGGTCATCAGCTTCCTCATGGTCCTGCCGATCATCTACACCAACGTCCTGGAGGGCATCCGGCACCGCGACCGCGCCCTGCTGGAGGTCGCCGACGTGTTCGGGGTGCCCCGGCTGCGGCGGCTGCCCGCCATGGACGTCCCCGCCGTCCTGCCGTTCTTCACCGCCGCCTGCCGCACCGGGGTCGGTCTGGCCTGGAAGAGCGGCATCGCCGCCGAGGTCATCGGCCTCGCCGACGGCAGCATCGGCGAGCGGCTCTACGAGGCGAAGATCCTGCTCAGCAGCGCGGACCTGTTCGCGTGGACCGCCGTGATCGTCGCGGTGAGCTTCGGCGTCGAGAAGCTCCTCGTGGCGGGCCTGCGGTGGGCGGAAAGGTCCCTCGCGTGATCGCGCTGCGCGGCGTCAGCCACCGGTTCGGCTCCGAGGTGGTGCTCGACGCGGTCGACCTCGAGCTGGACGAGGGCCGCGTCACCGCGCTCACCGGTCCCAACGGGTCCGGCAAGACGACGCTCTCGCGTGTCCTGCTCGGCCTCACCGTCCCCTGCTCCGGGGAGGTCCTGGGGATGGACGGCCGCCGCCGCGCCGCCGTCTTCCAGGAGGACCGGCTCTGCGAGCAGCTCTCGGCCGTCGCCAACGTGCGCCTGGTGCTGCCCCGCTCCACCTCGCCCGGCGCGATCACCGACGCGCTCCGCCGCGTGGGCCTGGACGGCACCGATCTCACCAAGCCGGTGCGCGAGCTGTCGGGCGGGCAACGACGCCGGGTCACCATCGTCCGGGCGCTGCTGGCCGACGCGGAGCTCCTCGTCCTGGACGAGCCGTTCACCGGTCTCGACACCGGAGGCAGGATCCAGGTCATGACGTGGGTCCGCGAGAGGTGCGCCGGGCGGACCACCCTCCTCATCACCCACGACCTCGCCGAGGCGGACTGGTTCGCCGCCCGGGTCGTCACGCTGGTGCAGCCGGGACCCTGACGAGGGACCAGCACACCGCAGTGCCGACCCTGAGCCCCGCTAGCTCCCCTCGGCCTGCTCGGCCCGCTCCAGCTCCTGCTCGGTCTTCTTCGCCTTCTCGACGTTCTGCCGCTTGGCGGCCCGGCCCTCGGAGTCGTCCGTCGGCGACGTGCCCTCGACGCCTTCGGCGACCTGGTCGAGCGGCGAAAGGACCGGGGGTTCCGCGACCACCACCTCCGGCACAAGTTCCGTCGCTTCCGGGTCGGTCGGGGTGGCCGGCGGCTCGTCGGCCACGGCGATGGAGGTGGGCAAGTCCGTCGCGACGCTCTCGTCCGCCACCGGTGCGACGGCGGACGTACCGGCCGGGATCGACGCGACCGGCTCGGACGGGCGCAGGGCGTCGGCGAGGGTCCCTCCCGCGGTCGCCGTGGAGACCGACAGCACCAGACCGATCGCTCCGGTGCTCTTGAGTGCGCCCACCGTGGTGAACCTCTGCACGACGGAGGGCAGGTCGGCGGCGAAGGTGGGGACGCCGGGCAGGACCGAGAGGATGCTCAGGGGCCCGGCGACCCGGCGGAGCCGGCCCAGACCGATGGCGAGGAACGCCCGGACCACCTGGGGATCGAACTGCTCGCCGGCGCACCGCGCCAGCTCGGCGCGGGCCGCGGCCGCGGGCAGGGCGCGCTTGTAGGAGCGCGCCGTGGTGATCACGTCGTAGGCGTCGGCGACCGCGACGATCCGGGCGCCCCGGCTGATCGCGGTGCCGGCCAGCCCGCTCGGGTAGCCGTCGCCGTCCCAGCGCTCGTGGTGCTGGCCGATCACGTCCAGCCACGGACCGAGCCACTCGGCCAGCGGCTGGGCGATCTCCATGCCGGCCTCGGGGTGGCCGGCGAGCACGGCCCACTCCGACGTCGTGGGCTCGCCCGGCTTGCTCAGGAGGGTCGCGGGGACCCGCAGCTTGCCGACGTCGTGCAGCAGGGCGGCCCAGCTGAGCTTGGCGGCCTCCGGCCCCGAGAGGCCGAGCTCCCTGCCGATCAGCGCCGAGTACGCCTGGACGCGCTCGCTGTGCCCGCGGGTGAGCCGGTCGTGATCGCTGATGGCGGCGACGAGGCGCAGGATGCGCGCGGCGTGCTCGTCGTCCGGCCGCAGACCGCGCGGGCGCCGGGACGCCACCAACCGCGCCTGCAGCGCGTTGGGCGAGTAGTGGCTCATGGCCACCGCGAGCCGCGACGGTGCACGGTCCGGGAAGTACAGCGTGAGGCGCAGCAGGGTCGCCAACGGCAGGAACCGGCGAGCCAGCCGCGTCGCCAGGAGCAGGACCGCGGTCGCGCAGCAGAGCTCGACGAGCAGCCAGATCCACGGGTTCACGCCGAGCCGGCGCGGCGGGAACCAGTGCACGGCCACCAGCCCGAGCCCGACCGACAGGACGACGGGAACCGAGGAGATCAGCATCCGGATGGCTGCCGCCAGGACCGGGTGACCCTTCCAGACGCCCAGGCTCGCGTCGTCGTAGTTCTGGGTCGGACCGAAGGCCATCTTCTGACTTCGACCATGCGGGCCCGGAACTTGACGCCTCGTTCGGGTGACCGTCGCCCGTAAGAGTTACTTGCCAGTCAGTAACAATCGCCGTTACTGTCGGCCCCAAACGGACATGTCGCCCCCCACGTGCGCAGCGTCGTGACACGTGTCATCGGGCGGGCGCCGACCACGGCCGTGTCCGATCGCCGACCGGCTTCCAGGAGGCAACGATGCACCACGCACACCCACGCACCGCCACCCATCGCGCGCGAGGACTGGCCGCAGCACTCGGCGCCGCCGCCCTGGTCGCCGCGGGGCTCGTGGCCTCGACGGCCACCACGGCCGAGGCGGCGATCGGCGACGTCATCTGGTCGCAGGAGTTCAACGGGTCCGCCGGCAGCGCACCCGACTCCGCCGTCTGGAGCTACGACACCGGGGCCGGCGGCTGGGGCAACGCCGAGCTGCAGAACTACACGACGTCGCGGAACAACTCCGCGCTCGACGGGCAGGGCAACCTGGTCATCACGGCCCGGCGCGAGGGCGACGGGTCCTACACGTCCGCGCGGCTGCAGAGCAACGACAAGGTCGAGGTGAAGTACGGCCGCGTCGAGGCACGGATGCAGATCCCCCGCGGCCAGGGCATCTGGCCGGCGTTCTGGATGCTCGGCGCCGACTTCCCGCAGACGTCGTGGCCGTCCTCCGGCGAGATCGACATCATGGAGAACGTCGGCAAGGAGCCGCACCGCATCTACGGCACGGTGCACGGACCCGGCTACTCGGGCGGCGGCGGCATCACCGGCGCCTACCAGCACCCGCAGAACTGGTCGTTCGCCGACACCTTCCACACGTACGCCGTGGACTGGAAGCCCGGCTCGATCACGTGGTCGGTCGACGGGAACGTCTTCCACCAGGTCACGCGCGCCAGCGTCGGCGGCAACGCCTGGGTGTTCGACAAGGCCTACTTCCTCATCCTCAACGTGGCCGTGGGCGGCCAGTGGCCCGGCTACCCGGACGGCTCGACCCAGTTCCCGCAGCAGATGAAGGTCGACTACGTCCGCGTCTACGACAACGGCTCGGGCACCGGCGGCGGCGGGGGCGGCGGTTCGCTGCCCACCGGGACAGGCACCCTCCGCGTCGCGAACTCGCTCTGCCTCGACGTGCCCTGGGCGCAGACGCACGACGGCAACCCGATCCAGGTCGTCGGCTGCAACGGCAACGCCGCCCAGCAGTGGACCCGCGGCTCCGACGGCACGGTCCGCGCGCTGGGCAAGTGCCTCGACGTGAGCGGCGGTGGTACCGCCAACGGGACCGTCGTGCAGCTCTGGACGTGCAACGGCACCGGCGCCCAGAAGTGGGCGTACGACTCGGGGAGCCGCGCGCTGAAGAACCCGCAGTCCGGTCGTTGCCTCGACGCCGTGGGCGGCACACCCGTCCACGACGGGCAGCGTGTGAACCTGTGGGACTGCCACGGCGGGGCGAACCAGCAGTGGTTCCTCTGACCGCCCTCTGACCCGCTGACCCCCGTCCGGCAGCCTGGCCGATCAGGCTGCCGGGCGGGGGGATGCGTCGCGGGCCGTTCAGGCGTAGAACGGGTCGCATGTTCGACGAAGGACAGCTCTACGCCCCCGTCACCGCCGACGAGGACGGCAAGGTCACGGTGCACCTGGCGGACGACCATCCCGGTGCGCAGGACCAGGAGTACCGCCGCCGCCGGGAGGAGATCGCCGGCCCGGCGCTGGGGTGGCAGCCCGGGGACCCCGTGCCGCGCGTCGAGTACACGGACTCCGAGAACGACATCTGGCGGACCGTGTGCCGCGAGCTGGCGCCCAAGCACGAGCGGCTCGCGATCCGCGGCTACCTCGAGGGCAAGGAGGCGCTCGCCCTGCCCACCGACCACGTGCCGCAGCTCGACGAGGTCAGTGCCGGCCTGGACCCGCTGAGCGGCTTCCGGCTCCACCCGGCCGCGGGGCTGGTCCCCCTCGACGTCTTCTACGGGTCGCTCGCGGACGGGGTGTTCCACTCGACCCAGTACCTCCGGCACCCGTCCCAGCCGCTGTACACGCCGGAGCCGGACGTGATCCACGAGGTCGTGGGGCACTGCAACCTGCTGGCCAACCCCGCGATCGCCGAGGTCAAGCGTCGCGCCGGGGAGGCCGCTCGGCGGTGCGAGACCCCCGAGGGGCTGCAGTACGTCGCCGACGTCTTCTGGTTCACCATCGAGTTCGGCGTGATGTACGAGGACGGCGAGCTGCGGGCCTACGGCGCCGGCCTGCTCTCGTCCTACGGCGAGATCGATGAGTTCCGGGGCGCCGACATCCGCCCGGTCGACTTCCACCAGATGGCAACGCTGGCGTACGACATCAGCCACTACCAGCCGATCCTGTTCGCCTGCGACGGCATGGGTGAGCTGACCGACCGGGTGGCCGGCTTCTTCGCGGAGTTCGACGACGAGACGCCTGCGCGGCTCGCGCACGACGCCGCGTAGCTCTCTACAGCAGGTGCTGCCGGAAGAACGCCGCCAGCTCGTCCGTGGCACCCAGCGGCAGGACCGCCGCGACGTACTGGTCGGGCCGGACGACGACGACGCACCCGGCACGGTCGACGCCCCGCACCTCGAAGATGTCCTCGTCGGGATGCGCCGCGAAGACGTTCTCGTGGTCGACGAGCCGGAAGGGCCCCGTCCGGGGCAGGAAGAGCTCCGGCACGTCCGCGATGTCCACGTCGACGTGCCGCTGCTGGTAGACGACCTTGACGTCGAGGACGTCCTCCCGCACCTCTGAGCCGGCCACCCGCTCGGCCCAGGCCGTGAGCGCGGAGGCGTCCCGGTCGGCGAACGCGTACACGCGCCAGCGGCCGTCGGCGCGGTGCTGGTGCCCGAGGTGCAGCGGGTTGGCGTCCGCGACGCGGACCACGGGGGCGGACCTGAACCGCTTGCCCACCGGGAAGCCCGTGGCCAGGGCCTGGTGGATCGGCTCGGCGACGACCATCGAGGGTGCGTACTGCGTCATGAACCCGAAGAGGAACTCCGTCGTGCGCACGTAGAAGTCGGCCAGCCGCCCGGGGTCGCCCAGCTCCTCAGGGGTCTTCGCCATGAGCGAGGACCACTCCTTGTCGAAGTCGATGAGGTGCTGCGCCACGACCTGACGCTCCGCGGAGTAGGTGGCGAGCAGGCTCTCGGGGCTGCGACCGGTCAGGACGTAGCCGAGCTTCCACGCCAGGTTGAACCCGTCCTGCATGGAGACGTTCATGCCCTGGCCCGCCTTGGCGCTGTGGGTGTGGCAGGCGTCGCCCGCGATGAAGATGCGGGGAGCGCGCGTGCCGACCTCCTCGCGAGGGACGTCGTCGAACCGGTCGGTCAGCCGGTGACCCACCTCGTAGACGCTGTGCCAGGCGACGTGCCGGACGTCGAGCGTGTACGGGTGCAGGATCTCGTTCGCCCGGGCGACGATCTGCTCGATCGTCGTGCTGCGCACCTCGTGGTGGGCGTCGGGATCCACCTCCCCGAGGTCGACGTACATGCGGAAGAGGTGGCCGCCCTCCCGCGGGATGAGCAGGATGCTGCCGCCCGCACCGGACTGGATCGCGCACTTGAGGCGGATGTCCGGGAAGTCGGTCACGGCCAGGACGTCCATGACGCCCCACGCGTGGAACGCCGAGGTGCCCTCCATGGTGCAGCCGATCGCGGCGCGCACCCGGCTGCGGGCGCCGTCGGCACCCAGGACGTACTTCGCCCGCACCACCTTCTCCTGGCCGGCCCGCTCGAGCGTGACCGTGACGTGGTCCTCCGATCGCTCCAGGCCCCGGAACTCGTAGCCGTAGTCCGGCGCCGTGCGGCTGGGTGAGTGCGCCATGTACTCGGCGAAGTAGTCCAACACCCGCGCCTGGTTGACGATGAGGTGCGGGAACTCGCTGATGCCGCCGGGGTCGTCGGCCGGCCGCTCGCCCCGGACGATGCGCGACGCGTCGTGCGGGTCCGGGTGCCAGAAGCACATCTCGGTGATGCGGTAGGCCTCCTCGGCGATCCGGCCCGCGAACCCGAACGCCTGGAACGTCTCGACGCTGCGCGCCTGGATGCCGTCCGCCTGCCCGATCGCGAGCCGACCCGGGCGCTGGTCGACGATGCGCGTGACGACCTGGGGGAAGTGGGAGAGCTGCGCGGCCGCGATCATCCCCGCTGGCCCGGCGCCGACGATGAGGACGTCCACCTCGTCGGGGAGCTCGGCGGGCCGGTCGAGGCCGACGCCCGCCGCGGGCTGCACGCGGGGATCGCCTGACACGTAGCCGTGGTGGTGGAACTGCATGGACCGACTCCCCTGACGCCGATGTCGAGGTGCGATGGATCGTATATTATCCCTGCGAGACCGCAACGACGCGGTCGACCCGGTCCGGGAGGCCCTCTTCGATGCCGACGGTTTCCGCTCACGTCGCGGTCACGCTCGCCGCGCACGTCGACCACGTCTTCGGGGTCATGGGCAACGGCAACGCGTACTTCCTCGACGCCTTGAACCGTCAGACCGACGCCCGCTTCGTCCCGGTGCGGCACGAGGCCGGTGCGGTGGTCGCCGCCGACGCCTTCCACCGCGCGTCCGGCAGGCTCGCCGCCGCGACGACCACCTACGGAGCCGGGTTCACCAACACCCTGACCGCCCTCGCGGAGGCGGTGCAGGCCCACGTGCCGCTCGTGCTCGTCGTCGGCGACGAGCCGACGTCGGGTCCACGCCCGTGGGACGTCGACCAGATCGCCATGGCCGCGGCCGTCGGTGCCCGCACGTACACCGTGGGCCGCACCGATGCCGCCGCGACGACCGTCATCGCCGTCGAGCACGCGCTGACCTACCGCGTGCCGACCGTGCTCGCGATCCCGTACGACGTGGCGACGCTCGACACCGGCCCGGTGCCGCCGTCCGTGACCCCGCGCCTGCCCGCGCCGCTCGAGGTGCGGGGGGCCTTCGCCGACGGCGTCGTGCGGGAGATCGCCGCGGCGCTGGCCACCGCGCACCGACCGCTGCTCCTCGC